>JAUZEI010000301.1 GCA_030839105.1 Actinomycetota bacterium | reverse complement strand
ATGCTGCCGCGCGCCGGACGGGTCGGAGACCGAGTGCGTCGTCGGCGAGGTCGTCCCCCACCTCACGACGCCCGCCGTCGCAAGATTGGTCCACCACGACACGACCGCGGTGGTCGCCGTCACGTTCGACAAATACGGCCCTCGGGTGATCAACATGGTTCCGGCCGCGGGCGTCGACACTCTGCGACCCGAAGTGGCGGTGGAGACGTTGTGGTTCGAGTCGACCGTCCGGATCGCGTATACGTACGAATGTGAGGCGGTCACGTCGTCGTCGGAGTACCGGTTTGCCGACGGACGGGTCACCGTAGCGATGACAACGCCATCGCGCAGCACCTGGTAAGCGGTCGCGTCAGTCGACGTCGACCCGGCCCAGAAGATGTCGAGCCGTGACGACGAGAAGACCTTCCCGCTCACACTGCCACTCGTCGGCGGGATCGGCGCGACGGCGTCGGTGCTCGACTTCGTCGTGAGGGTCACCGTTCTCATGGGCGACTGATTGTTGGCCGCGTCGATCGCGACGACGCCGAACTTGTACGCAGTGCCGCTGAAGAGCGGCTTGGCCGAGTAGGGACTCGCCGTGTCGATGGTCTTGACGAGGCTCAACGCGGAAGCGGGCGCCGAGGCCGCTCCCCGGTACACGCGGTAGCCCTCCACCCCGACGTCATCCGTCGATTTGGCGAAGCTCAACGTCGCCGCCGAAGCCGTGACGGCCGACACCGTGATGGGCCCCGGCTCGGTCGGCGGCGCGGTGTCACCGATACAGGCCGCCAAGCCCGCGACTGCAAGCATCGCCGTCGCAGCCGTAGCTGCCTTCCCCGTCAGGAGGTCGCGCGCCGCTCTTCGCACCGGCCCTCGGAACTCACGGTGACGAAGCGCGTGCGTCATTCGGTTCCCCTACATGCCCACCACGCTTGGTCGCGGCGGGCACACGAGAGCGGCGCCGTCATCGACGGCCCGCTCCCAAAGGACATTGCTTCTGATCGTCTCGTTCGGCTGGGTCGCGGTCGACCTGCGCGCAGTCGGACAGAGTGCGCGGCGGGATCCCGGGCTACCGAGCTGGGGGCGGAACCGCACGGAATCGCGGGGACCGCGACATCCGCGTATCAGTCGAATCGTTGCTCGGAACTGAACCGTTCGCCGAGCACGATGCCTTGCGGTTGGATCTGAAACTCCCTGATCTCCGGATGGTGGTTACTGGCGCGTGTCTTCAGCACGAGTAATGCACGCTTTACTTTTGATTCCGCACGGAGATATTGCAATAGCACCACGTTATCCGCAATGTGAGACATTCCGATTTCGGACAGTCGCGCGATTCGGAAGAGCTCCGGAGTTTCGTGGGTCATTATCAAGCTGATGCCCCGTCGACCCAGTCGTTGCGACAATGAATACATCATTTCGCGGAACCGCGCGTCGTCGGGAGAGGCGTAGAGAAGGTCGCCCAGACTGTCGATGACCACGCGACTCGCGTTGGATCTCTCGACGAGCTCCAACAGATCGTAAGCCCATTCGTCGACGTAGAGGTCGACCGGCGAGCGACTCAGAATGTTGACGTCGGGACGCTCAGTATCCCAGCCGAATCCCTTGGCGATCCGTGCAAGCTGCGTCGTGTTCTCTTGAAAGGTGGCGAGGACGCCCGCTTCGCCGTGGTCAGCGCCCTGGAACAAGAAGTGAAGACCTAGGAGAGTCTTCCCGGCTCCAGTCGGTCCGGCGATCAACGTGACGGCTCCGGGCCAGTAACCGTCTCCGAGCGCCTCGTCCAAGGCGGGAATTCCGGTAGAGACGCGTTCTGCACTCAGCGGGTAGCTCGTGGTGTCGAGTTCGTCGGCGAGGCGGGGAAAAACGTCAAGTCCCTTCTCGCTGATGCGATATGCGTGCTCGCCGCTTCGAAAGCCGCTTCCGCGGAGCTTCAGCACTTGCAACACTCGTAGCTCGCGCTCGGCGGTACGTTTGGCATCCAATGCGATTATCGCATCCGCAACGGCAAACTCCGGTGCGCTTGCCGCTTGACTACGGTCGTATTCCCCGATCCAGAAGGACGAGGTAGCGGTCACTGTCAGCCGCCCCGCCAGGTCGTGAAGAAATCGACGAAACTCGGCATCGTCGAGCGCGAACGAGCGCAGCGCCTTGAAACTGTCGATGACGACGAAACGCGGCTGTTGCTCTTTGAAGACCTCATCAATCTGTTCAAGGACGGCAGGAAGGCCGCCGTTTTTCACCGCTTCGCCCAGGTCGTCATAGAAGATGTAATCGCCGACCGCGTCGATATTGAAAAAGCTGAGCGATTGACCATAGCGAAGTATTTTGTCGAACGGTTCCGACACAGTGGAGAAGTAGACGCCGCGATGCGAGCGGTCCGCATTGTGAAAGAGGTACTGCTCGGCGAGTATCGTTTTCCCAGCGCCCGGGTGACCGATGATGAGGTTGATTCCGTTCGCTGGAAGCCCACCGCCGAGCAGGGCGTCGAGGCGGGCATGCCCGCTTGCGATTCGGTCCATTAGGCGACGGGCACCCGGGCCGGCCGGGTCAGTGCGCTCGTACCCAGAAGGTCCCGGGCCGCGGATACGAGGGCGAGCGGCTCGAAGGGCTTGCGGAGGAACGCCTGGGCGCCTGCTTCGAGAGCGCGGTCGCGCTGTTCGAGGGTCGAAACCGCAAGCACGGGAACGCGGGCGCCGAGCTCGTGACAGATCCGCAGTCCCGCGCCGCCCCCGATCAGGAGATCGACGATCGCCAGGTCCACGCTGTGTTCGTCCTCCAGGCGTCCGGCATCGGCCGTCGAGCGCGCCAGGAACACGGCGTATCCCTCGGTCCGCAGAAAGTATTCGGCCAGTTCGGCGGAGTACGGATCGCGTTCCACCAAAAGGACGGTCCGCTCCGCTCGCTCGCGTTCGGACGGGCTTCTCAGGTGCGGATCAGTGGCGAGCTGCTCCACGAGCGCACGGTGCGCGTCGGCCGCGCTGAGTCCGCGTTCTATCTCTTGACAGACGAACCGGAGCTGATTGACCTGGTCGCGTGAATACAACCGTTGCGCGCCCGGGCTCCGCTCCGGGGTGACTACCTGGTAACGCTCCTCCCATGACCGGAGGGTCGCCGGGGAGACGCCGAGCATGCGGGCCGTCGCCCCGATACTGAAGACCGCCTCCTCCGACACGCGCCGATCCTAACGGCCTTCTCCGGTCTGGCTCGCTGGGCTCTCCAGCAAAATCGCGTCGACACCGCAGATCTTCATCGTCCGGGCAATCATCGGGGTCGGATTCCGTACGACCAGCCTCGAGCCTGCCTCGGACGCAGCTTCCCACGCGTTGCAGAAGCACCGAATGCCGGCCGAATCGACGAACCCCAGGCGTCGCACATCGATCGCGATGCTCGGGACCCCATCGTCCACGAGCGCGGTGAGCACCTCCGCCAACGCCGAGACGTTGGAGATATCCAGCTCTCCGTCGAGGAAGACCACGGCCGCTCCGGCCTCGATCGAGACGGACCAGCGCAACAACTCGTTCGGCGCCGCGTGGAGCGTGAGGTCGATACCGGGAGAGGTGTCCGATACCTCCACGGGCTGAGCCATCTTCTCGACGGGATCGGAACCGGCCATGCCGTCGAGGCTAATCCTTGTCCGAAACCTCGTCCAGACCTCAACAGAATCTACTCAACAGTGGTTGGCGACATCAGCGCGCGGGTACGGGAGCGGCATCTTTCCAGCCAACATCTTTCCAGCGAACAAGGAGCCGACATGACCGTCACCGATCCCAACCGCACTGAGGTCAGGGGGCGCGCCGACACGGTCCGCACCCGCGTCATGCGGGAAACGAAGCCTTCACCGAAGACGACCGAGCTCTGGCTCACGGTCGCCGCCGTCGCGGCATTGGTCGTCGTCTACAACGCCTCTCGAGACCTCTCACTCGACCTGTTCCGAGCCTCGTTGTTGTGCACCGTCATCGTCGCGGCGTACGTCGTCAGCCGGGGCTTGGCCAAGGCCGGCAGCCACGATGACGACCGCGCCGCGGCAGAGCTCGACCAGCGGCGATAACTCCGTCGTGGACACGCTCGCCCAAGGATTGCGCTGGTTGTGGCGCGTACAGGTGCTGGCTTGGGCGGCGAATGCTGCCGCCCGAGCGAGTGGCGAACGCGGCGAAGACAGGCTGCCCGACGATCCCCTTGCGCCGGCCCATCCCCGAGGTCGAACTTCCTGGCAACGGTGACGAGCCGGGTCGGCTCGGGCACGACCCCGACGAGGGATCCCTCCCGGACTCACAGGCGCGCCGAAGCAGGAGCGACATTGACCGAAAACACCAACAGCCCAGGAGACAACATGCCCGTGGAAAACGAAGAACTGCTCAAGCGCATCGAGGCGCTGGAGACCGCCCAGGCCGCGCAGGAGGCCACGCTCGCAGGCGCTCAGGCGACTCAGGGAGCAGTGCAGGCCGGGATGAGCACGACGAACGCGGCGATGCAGGCCGGCAACATGGCAGCGATGGTCGTCGGGAGCGTCGCTCTCGTCACCGGCCTCTTTCTCGGTATTGCCATCGTGAGAAGCAAGGCCTGACACCGCGAGGCGTTCGCATGGCTTCGACCCCGGGACCCGATTCCGGGGTCGAAGCGCGCACGCGGCGTCGACGTGGCCTTTCATCGGCCCGGCGAGGCGAGACCGAGTTGATGACGTCTATGGGATGGACGTC
>JAUZEI010000294.1 GCA_030839105.1 Actinomycetota bacterium | reverse complement strand
ACGTCGAGGCCGATCCGCACACGATCGACGGCCTGGTCGAGGCTCTCGTCCGCCAACTCGGCCAGTAGCCTTTCTGCGTGTCGTTCCCCGAGCGCCGGTTGCGCCGATTGCGCCGTACTCCGGCTCTCCGCCGCCTCGTGGCGGAGCATCGGGTCAGTGTCGACGACCTGGTCGCGCCGCTGTTCGTGAAGGAGGGGATCGACGGCCCCGAGCCGGTGCTGTCGATGCCCGGTGTGGTGCAGCACTCGCAGGAGAGCCTGCGCAAGGAGGTGCGGGCGCTGTGCGATCTCGGCGTTCCGGCGGTGATGCTCTTCGGGGTGCCCGCGCACAAGGACTCGCGCGGCACCCAGGCCGACGCGGCCGACGGTGTGATGCAGATCGCCCTCCGCAACCTGCGGGCCGAGGTCGGCGACGACCTCGTGTTGATGGTCGATGACTGCCTCGACGAGTACACCGATCACGGTCACTGCGGCATCGTCGACGAGACGACGCACGAGGTCGACAACGACGCGACCCTCGAGCGCTACGCGAGCATCGCTGTCGCGCAGGCGGCCGCGGGCGCCGACGTGATCGCGCCCAGCGGCATGATGGACGGGCAGGTCGCGGCCATCCGCGCCGCCCTCGACGACAACGGCTTCGCGACCACGCCCATCCTCGCCTACGCCGCGAAATTCGCCTCGGTGTTGTACGGACCGTTCCGCGACGCGGCCGAGTGCGCGCCGCAGTTCGGCGACCGGCGGGGATACCAGATGGATCCGGCCAACGCGCGTGAAGCGATGGTCGAGGTGGCGCTCGACGTCGCCGAAGGCGCCGACATGGTGATGATCAAACCCGCGCTCGCCTACCTCGACGTCATCGCCGAGGTGCGCGCCGCGTTCGACGTCCCCGTCGCGGCGTACCACGTCAGCGGCGAGTACGCGATGGTGAAGGCTGCGGCCCAGCTCGGCTGGATCGACGGCGACGCGGTCGCGCTCGAACATCTCCTCGCGATCAAGCGCGCCGGCGCCGACATGATCCTGACCTATTGGGCGCGCGAGTTCGCCGAAGCGCTTTCGTGAGCAGCTGGTTCCAGCGCGCGCAGGCGGTCATTCCCGGGGGCGTCAACTCGCCGGTACGCGCCTTCGGTTCGGTCGGCGGCGAACCGTTCTTCGTCGCCCGTGCGCACGGCAGCCGTATTGTCGACACCGACGGACGCGAATATCTCGACTTCGTGCAGTCGTGGGGTGCGTCGATCCTCGGGCACGCGCACCCGAAGGTCGTCGAGGCGGTACAGAAGGCGGCGGCCGACGGCACCTCGTACGGAGCGCCGACGCCGCGCGAGGTCGAGCTCGTCGAGGCGATCTGCGCGCGCGTGCCGTCGGTGGAGAAGGCCCGGCTCGTCTCGTCCGGCACCGAAGCGGCGATGACGGCCGTCCGGCTCGCGCGCGGTGCGACCGGTCGCGACAAGATCGTGAAGTTCGCCGGCTGCTACCACGGCCATCTCGACGCGCTGCTCGTGCAGGCCGGCAGCGGCGTGGCGACGCTCGGGCTCCCGGGTTCGGCCGGGGTCACGCCCGGCACCGTCGCCGACACCATCGTCGTCCCCTACAACGACGTGGCCGCGCTCGACGCGGCACTGGCCGAGCACGGTGCACAGACCGCGGCAATCCTGGTCGAGCCGATTGCGGCGAACATGGGGCTCGTCGCACCCGCCGACGGCTTCCTGGGCGCGTTGCGCGATCGAGCGAGCAAGCACGGCGCGCTGCTCGTCTTCGACGAGGTGATCACCGGCTTTCGCGTCGGGCTCGCGGGCGCGCAGGGTCGTTACGGCATCACGCCCGACCTCTCGATCTTCGGGAAGGTCATCGGCGGCGGCCTCCCGCTTGCCGCCGTGGGCGGCCGGGCGGACGTCATGGATGCGCTCGCGCCGATCGGCCCGGTGTACCAGGCCGGAACCCTCTCCGGGAACCCGCTCGCCACCGCGGCCGGCCTCGCCGTCCTGGCCCAGCTCGACGACGGTTCGTACGACGAGCTCGAGCAGACTTCCAGACGCTTCGCGGACGGGCTGCGCAAGGCGTTCGCGGGCGCCGGGGTCGCGGCGCAGGTGACGCGTACGTTCACGCTGGTCGGCGTCTTCTTCGCCGATTCCCCCGTGACCGACTACCAGACGGCCCGGCGCGCGGATCACGCCGCGTACGCACGGCTGTTCCACTCGCTGCTCGACCAGGGCGTGTTCTTCGCGCCGAGCGGCTACGAAACCCTCTTCCCCAGCCTTGCGCACCGCGCCGTCGACATCGACGTCACGCTCGACGCCGCGGCAACCGCCGCGACCGCGATCGCAGCGATGGCCTGACGCCGCTCGGCGAACGGCGCTATTTCTTCTCGCTGTCTTCGCGGCGCTGGCGCACGCGGTCCATGTAGAAGAGTGAACCCGCGAACAAGAACACCATGATCGAGAACGCGATGAACGCCGCGCCGCCGTCCTTGCTCGCGTCGATCAGCTGTTGAGCAATGACCATCGTCGCCTCTCCTACTCGCTCGGGGCCGGCACGGGTGTGAGCGCGGCGCGCTTTCGGGCCCGTTCGTCCTGTTCCCACCAGTGCAGTCCGAGGAGCGAGAGCCCGAAGAACAGCAGCGAGAACAGCCAGTAGAAGACGACCGGCTTGCGGACCGATCCGTAGTCGTAGCTGAGCACGATGAAGTGCGTCGGCTTGAGCGGGTCGCACACCGGACCGTTCGCGCCGTTCACGATCGTGCCGGTCGCGTCCTTGCGCGCCAGACAGATCTCCATCGTCGCGTACCGGTGGCGGTGCCAGAAGAAGTTCTGCGTCTTGTCGATGTACTGGAACGACTTCGAACCCGGGAAGGCGAGCAGGTAGTCGGTCGAGGAGCTGATGTTGAGCGTGGCGAACGGCTGCGGCTTCGCGGTTTGGCCGGCGACGACGGGCGCGGTCACGATCGCGGCGTCGATGGCCGGCTTCACCTGCGTGACGAGTTCGGGCGTACCGGCGATCCCCTTGGTCGGGAGGTCGCGCACCGGCGCGATCTTCGAGGCGCCGGGATCGTCGACCACTTCCACGACCTTCCACGACGCGGAGTTCCCGTGGGGCGGGTCGAGGTCGCTGTTGCCGGTCGCGCTGCCGGGCGTGGTGAGCCAGAGCGTGGTGAGCAGGACCAGGAAACCGGAGAGCCCGGCCGCCGCGACGAGGAAGCCGAGCCGCGCCCCGAGATTGGTGCCCAGGAGCAGGTAGGTCGATCCGCAGAACAGGCCCACGGCGCAAAGCACGGTGAGCACACCGATCGCCGTCGGGTTCCAGAGGTTGGCGGGCGCGCCCTCCGCCAGAATCGCATGCAGAACAGCCACCGTCACCCCTTCTTCGCAGCCGTGGTCGTGGTCGTCGGCGACACCTTGGAGGCCTTGCCGCCGCTCGGCCCGAGGTCGCAGACCGGCGTCACGCCCGTGTACGTCGTCGACTCCATGCAGTAGCGCTCGTAGTAGATGATCTGCTTGATCTGATCCTCGGTGAGCATCGCACCGAGATGCGGCGAAGCGGTCGTCATGACCTGCCCGAAGCCGGGCATCTTCCCGGACCCGATGCCCGCGTTGCCGTAGGGCTTGAACGGCGCGGAGCCGTTCGACACGAAATCGAGCTGGGCCGCGAATCCGCCGTCGGCGTCGGTGCCGAACCGGCGCATGACGTCACCGGCCAAGAGGTTGAAACCGATACCGCCGCCGTTGCCGCCACCGCCGCCGGAGAGACCGAGCACGTTCACGCTGTTCACGCTCGTCAATCCGGTCACCGGGTCGGTACCGGGCGGAACCGTCGGATCGAAGACCGACCACCCTTCGGTGTGACAGCGCGCGCAGTTCAATTCGAAGAGCAGCTGAGGATCACTCACGTTCGCGCGGCGCTTCTTCCACTCCGTCGACCAGTCAACCGCGGCCTGAGCGGCCCTCACCACGTCCTTGGCGGTGAGATAGTCGCCGCACGCGACGGCCTGTTGCAACGGTTGGCCGGTAAGGGGCGTGGCCGCGTCGTCGGCCTTCTTCGTGAGATCGGTGCACTGGGTCGTGAGATCCGCGTCGGAAGCGCTGAGCGCGGACAGTGTCTTCGCCGCGGCCGTGCGTTTGGTGGCGAGGTCTTTCTGGGCGCCCGAGAGTGCGATCTTCGCCTGGGCGAGCTCGATACCGGGGCACGTCAGGTACTCGGGGCACGTGTCCTTCGGATTTTCGGACCGGGCCACCTTGATCGCAGCGGTCTCGGCCTTCTGCGAATCCGCGGGGCTGATCTGTATCGACTCGATGTAGGAGACGAGGTCGGAGATCGACTGGTCGTTCTTCGGGCCGCCACCGACGACACCCCACGGCTGCATCGGTGTGCCGGGCCGGCCGTAGGTGATGATGTCGCTCACGTTGCAGACCGTGTTGGGCTGTCGGCGCGACTGGCTGAGGCAGTCGGTGTCCTCTTGAAAGCGCAACGCCTCGGTGTTGAGCGGCGGCACCTTCCAGTTGACCTTGACGCCGTTGAGCGTGGTCGGCGCGACGCCACCGACACCCTTTTGCCCGTGGCAGTTCGCGCACTGCAGCGAGATGGCGGCGTTGTACTCCGGGCTCGCGGAGTTCGCGTAGAGGACGGCGCCCCGCGCCACCGAGTTCTTGTCGAAATACGAGTTCGCCTGTGTCTGACGCGTCGGCTCGCGCAACCAGTAGAGCGGCAACGCGACCGCGAACGCGGCGGCGAAGATCAGCGCCCAGCCGAGCACGCGCTCGAGGCGTCGGCTCTCGAGGTCTTCGTCCTCGAGAAACGGCGTCAGGTTGGCGGGAGTCTTCTCTTCGGAGCGCGCCCGCTTCGGCGAGAGCACCGAGCGGACGACGTAGACGATCAGCGCGCTGAACGCGGCAAAGTTGATCCAGATCAGCCAGTGGCGAAGATCGTTCTTCCAGATGGCGGAGATCACGAACGGTTGCCTCTCACATGCATTTGGGCCGTCATTGGGCGGGTCGGCGGTCGGGTCACACGCACTCGGGTCGCGTGTACTCGCGTCACACGCACAGGGGGCCTTCGGCGTTCTGACCGGTGGTGTCCGTCCCGATGGGGGGACCGAGGAAGATGTTTCCGGTGTCGACGATGACGCTCGTGTCGCTCGTCTGCGTCGCGTAGAAGCGGTCGAGACCGCGCGGCGCGGGGCCGGCCTTCTTCTCGCCGACGCGGTTGTACTTCGAGCCGTGACACGGGCACTCGAACCATTGCGAGGTGTTGCAGTTCGGGACGCGACAACCGAGGTGCGGGCACTTCTGGTACAGCACGGTGACGCCGTGCTCCATCCCCGCGAGCAC
>JAUZEI010000269.1 GCA_030839105.1 Actinomycetota bacterium | reverse complement strand
GCACCGGGCTGCGCCGCCCTCGCTGTTCGCGCTCGTGTCGGGCGGAGCGATCCTCTCTCCCGCCATCAAGCAGGAGTTGAACGACCGGGCACCGAATGTCTCGGTGATCGACGCGTTCGGCGCGTCGGAGACCGGCGCGAACGGCGCCGTCGACGTGACCGAGAAGGGCCCACGCTTCGTGATGAACGAGTGGACCACCGTGATCACCGAAGCAGGCGACGTCGCCCCCGTCGGAGAGGTCGGATTGCTCGCGCGCCGCGGTCACGTGCCGGTCGGCTACTACAAGGATCCGGTCAAGACGGCTGCGACGTTCACGGAACTGCACGGTGTGCGCTGGGCCATTCCCGGCGACCGGGCAGTGATCGAGGACGACGGAAAGATCAACGTGCTCGGCCGCGGGTCGCAGTGCATCAACACCGGCGGCGAAAAGGTCTTCCCCGAAGAAGTCGAGGCCGTCCTGAAGGCGCATCCCGACGTCTTCGATGCCATCGTGGTCGGCGTGCCCGACGAACGGTGGGGCGAGACCGTCGCAGCCGTGATCGCGCCGCGCGCCGGACACGGGGTGACGCTCGACACGATGAGCGAACACTGCCGCGGCGCGCTCGCGGGGTACAAGGTGCCGCGCAAGATCGTCGTAGTCGACGCGGTCGAACGCACACCCGCGGGCAAGCCGAACTATCGGTGGGCCAAGGAGACCGCGGTCACCGCGCCGTAGCGCCGCGTTCGCGCGGCGCGGCCGAATGGTCGCTACCGCGGTTCACCGCCGAGATAGCTCGCTGCAACCTCGCTGTGCGCGTCGGCGGCCGCGCCTGACCACGCGGTCACACCTTGGCGGAGGACGATTGCGTCGTCGGCGAGAGCCAGCGCCCGCTCGACGTACTGCTCGACGAGCACAACCGTCACACCCGCGGCCTTGGCGCGCGTCAGGCTTTCGAACACCACGTCGACCATTTTCGGTGCGAGGCCGAGCGACATCTCGTCGGCAACCAGCACCTTGGGCGGCGCGGCGAGCACCCGCGCCAGGGAGAGCATCTGCTGTTCGCCGCCCGACAGCGTTCCCGCGGCCTGCTTGCGTCGTTCACCCAGGACGGGAAAGAGCTCGACCGCCCGTTCGAGCGCGTGCTCACGGTCGCGGCGCGGCACCGCATACCGGAGCATCGCCCGCAGATTGTCGGCGACGGTGAGATGTGGATAGATCCCTCGCCCCTCGGGAACGTACGCGATGCCGGCCCGGCTCACCCGATGCGCCGGCCAGCGGGTGATGTCGACGCCGTCGAAGGAGACGCGGCCACCACTCGGGCGGACCACGCCTACCAGCGCGGCGGCGAGCGAGCTCTTGCCCGAGCCGTTGGCGCCGAGCACCGCCACCGCCCGGCCCGCGTCGAGCTTGAACGACACGCCGGAAACGGCCTTGGCCTCGCCGTACGAGACCGAGAGCCCGTCTACGGCGAGGAACGGACGCGGCGGACCGGCCCCGCTCACGTGCTCGTCCCGAGGTACGCGGCCTGGACCGCGGCGTCGGCCCGGATGGCCGCCGCCGGACCGCGCGCGATCACTTCGCCGAAGTCGAGGACCGTCACGTCGTCGGCCAGACCCAGGACCATGCCGACGTTGTGCTCGACGAGGACGAGCGCGACGCCCGCTTCGGCGCGCAGACGTGCGAGCACCTCCGCGAGCTCGTCCGTCTCGCGCGCATCGAGACCCGACGAGGGTTCGTCGAGCAACAGCACGCGTGGCTGCGACGCCAACGCGCGCGCGACCTCGACGAGCCGGCCCGTACCGAGCCCGATCGCGCTCGCCGACACCGACGCGACCGACGTGAGCCCGAGGAGCTCTAGCGCCCCGTCGACGGTCGCGTCCTCCCCCGGCGCCGGCCGGTTGCCGAGACCGAGCAGGTCGAGGGGCAACGTTCGCGCGAGATCGAAGAGGGTGCGGCGCCGCTTGGCGCGATACGCCACGACGAGCTGTTGACGAACGGTCAGCTCGCCGAACAGCTCCAACCGTTGGAAGGTCCGGGCGACCCCCAGCCGCGCCCGCGCCTGGGGCGAGGCGCGCGTGACGTCGTTGCCGTCGATCCGGACCGTCCCGGCGCGGGGTCGGATGAGGCCCGACAGCACTCCGAACAGCGTGCTCTTACCCGCGCCGTTCGGTCCGATGAGGCCGACGATCGTCGCGGGGGGAACGGTCAACGCGACCCGGTCGAGGGCGACGAGGCCACCGAACCGGACGGTGACGTCGGTGGCCTCGAGCAAGGGGTGGTCGGTCGGGCTCGATCGGTCGGTCATGCCGCGCCTGCCGGTTCGCCGACGCGCTCCGCCGGTTCGGCGGTGCGCCGGGCGCGCCGCATCCGCCGTTCGTAGCGGCGCGTGGTCGCGCCATGGAGGATGCCGCGTGGATCGCGCGCCAGGGCGATCGCGCCCAGCCCGAAGAACAGCGTCGGGAGATTCAGCCAGCGGCCCGACAGGTGATCGGTGACGAGCTGCGGAATGATCGTGAACGAGAGCCCGGCGAGCAACGCCCCGGTAATCGAGCGAATCCCCCACGTCACGACGACTGCGAGCCACACCGCGCCGAGCAGCGCGTCGAACTGATTCATGTTCGCTGCACCCGCGTAGCTCGCATAGAGACCACCGCCGATCCCGGCGATGAACGCGCTCAGCCCGAACGCGACGAACTTCGACCACACGATGTTGATGCCGAGGGTGGCGGTCGCGGTCTCGCTCGAACGCATCGCCGCGAGGTTGAGACCCGTCGTCGAGCGCTCGAGATTGCGCACCAGCAGTGCAACGAGGACGAAGAGCACGACGAGCAGGTAATAGAACGCTCGGTCGCCGGCCAGACCGCCCGGGCGAGGCACCGCGACACCTTGACCGAAGTTGCTGATCCGCGACGTCTGGAAGTACGTGTTCTGGACGAGCTGCGAGAACGCGAGGGTCGCGAGGGCGAGGTAGAGGCTGCCGAGCCGCAGGCTGGGTAGGGCGGCGAGCATCCCGATCGGCACGACGATGAGCGCACCGAGCAGAATCGCCAGGAGCACCGGCACGTTGTGGTTCGTCGCGAACTGCGCGGCGAGCGCGGCGGCTATGCCGGCGAAGGTGATCTGGCAGAGCGAGATCATTCCGCCGTCGCCGGTGACCACCACGTACGAGAGGAACGCGGTCGCGAGCGCGAGGCCGCTCGCGACGATGGCCAGCCACAGCCCGTTGAGGAACTCGGGCGCGACCAGTACGCCCACGAGGCACACCGCGATGGGCAGGAGTCGCCGCCACCACGGTTGGTCGCGGGTCACGACGACCTCCCGCACGGGTTCTGCCGTCGACCGCGTGTCGATCGCGAAGCGTTCCTCCTGCAGGCCGTTGTAGACGAGCAGGAACACGAGCATCACGATGAACGGGATGCTCGGACGTATCCCCAAGATGATCGGGTTCGTGGCGCTCGCGAAGTGTTCGAGAAAGTGCTGGAACTGCTGGCTCGCCGACAGCTCCTGCAGCAGCCCGATCGCCATCGAGCCCGCGAACGCGAGCGTCAGGCTGTGCATCCGCGCAACGACCATCGCCGCGAACGAGCCGAGCAGGAGGAACGTGAACTGCAGGATCGTGAATCCCCGCAGCGCGCCGAGGAGCACACCCGCCGCACCGGCCAATGTGGTCCCGATCATCCACGACACCGCGGTCACGAAGCTCGTGTTCACCCCGCTCGCACCCGCCATCGTCTGCGAATCCACGGCCGCCCGCACTGACAGGCCGTACGGCGTCGCGCGCATGAGCACGGTCAGCAACACCGCGATGAGCGCGGCCGCCACGACCACGGCGACCTGATTCGAGTCGACGTGCACACCGAAGATCGTGTACTCGTGCGCGGGCGACCAGAGCATGCTCGGCTGCAGGACGGCGTCGATGTGCGGGTAGAGGATCGGCGCGAGTGCCGGCAGTGCGACCGAGAGCCCGATCGTCGACACGAGACGCACGGACGACGGCGACTCGGTGAGGCGCCGGAACAGCACGGCCCAGAGAAACAGGCCGAGCAGCGGCGAGAACATGAAGATTGTGAGCACGCCCGCAAGATGCGCGTTCCAGCCCCAGTTCACGGTCGCTTGGTAGAACGTCACCGCCACGAAGAAGGCGATCGCGCCATGGGCGAAGTTGAAGATGCGCGACGTCGTGTAGGTGAGGACGAGCCCCAGGGTCGCGATCGCGTAGACGCTGCCGACGACGATTCCCGCGACGAAATACGTCGTCACGCCGTCATGCCTCGCCCGATCTCGGGGTCGTCCGGCATCAGGTCGTCAGGTCAGAAGTGGATCGGCTTGCCACATTGCTGTTTGCCGCCGTACTGCGGGACGAACTGCTTGTTGACCACCTTCACGTAGTACACGCAGGCGAACTCGTTGCCGAACCCCTTCTCGATGTCGACCGGATCGAACGCGCCACCCCCGGTGTACGCGTGCTCGAGTCGCAGGTTCGCGATGAACGCCTTCCGCGTGGGGCACGATACGCCCGCGTCCTTGATGCCCTGCAACGTGATCTCGCCGGACAACCAGCCGATGTAGCTCACCTGGTTGCGCACCGCGTCCTTCGGCATCGCTTTGTCGAACGCCTGGAACGAGGGCGGATTCGACTCGAACGGCTTGAACTCGAGTCCGAACGAAGCGCCCTCCATGCCGGGCAGTGCGAGGACGCGTGAGTCGTAGCCGCCGGGGAACTGCAACATCTTCAGCTTGACTCCGTCCTTTCCGAGCTGGGCCGAGAGGTTCGTGTTCGGGATGAAGTCCATGCCCGTGAGGACTCCGTCGGCGCCGGAGTCCTTGATGCGTTGCGCCTCGGCGGTGAAGTCGGAGGTACCGGCGGGGACGTTCTCGTTGTCGTACACGACTTGGAGGCCGCCGACGGCTTTGAACGACTGCTTGGCCCGGGTGAGGTAGTCGACGCTCTGCGCGTTACCACCACCGACGAGGGCGATCTTCGTGACTCCCGCGCCCTTCATGATGTTGCCGTTGCGGTCGTTGTAGACGTGGCCCGGATCCGACGCGGTCGGAAGCCGGAACGTGAACATGTTGGTGTCGATGCTCCAGGCGGGCACGCCGACGTGCCATCCCGTCACCGGAATCCCGTGCTGCTCGAG
>JAUZEI010000268.1 GCA_030839105.1 Actinomycetota bacterium | reverse complement strand
GGCCGCGGCTGCGATCGCGCAGGTCGACGAGGTGCACAAGATCGGCGGCGCCCAGGCCATTGCGGCGCTGGCGTTCGGCGCGGGCGATCTGCGACCGGTCGACGTCGTGGTCGGTCCCGGCAATGCCTATGTCGTCGAGGCGAAGCGTCAGGTCTTCGGCACTGTCGGTATCGACGGGCTCGCAGGCGCGTCCGAAGTCGTCATCGTCGCCGACGACACGGTGGATCCCGAGTGGGTCGCGGTCGACCTGCTCGCGCAGGCGGAGCACGGACCCGGGGGCGCCGTCGCGGTCATCGTGTGGGACGAGGCCGTCGCCGAGCGCGTCGAGCTCGCGCTCGACACGCTGTTGCTCAGTGCCGAACGGCGCGACGAGGCCGCGTCGACGCTCGACGCCGGCGGCCGGGTGATCTTCGTCGACGATTCCGGCCGCGCGCTCGACGCCGCGAACGCGATCGCACCGGAGCACCTCGAGCTCATGTGCGCCGACGCCGACGTACTGGTTCCGCTCGTGAGGAATGCGGGCGCCGTGTTTGTCGGCGGGTTCGCACCGGCGGTCATCGGCGACTACGTCGCGGGCACCAACCACGTGCTCCCCACGGGTGGCACCGCGCGGTTCGCGAGCGCGCTCCGCATCGCCGACTTCCAGAAGCGCATTCACGTCGTGCGAGCAGATGCAGCCGCGCTCAGTCGCGTCGGCCCCGCCGCGAGAGCGATCGCGGAGGCCGAGGGTCTGTGGGCGCACGCCGACGCGGTCCGCCTGCGCTCGGAGCTTTCCACGTGAGCGCGGCGCGCCCCCGACCCCGCGACGACCTCCGATCGCTCGAGGGATACCACTCGCCGCAGGTCGACGTCGACGTCCGGTTGAACACGAACGAGAGCCCGTACGCACCGCCGGCCGCCTTTGTCGAGCGTTGGGTCGAGGCCTTGCGAGAAGTCGACTGGAACCGGTACCCCGACCGAGCCGCGACCGGGCTGCGCGCCGCGCTGGGGGCGTTCCTCGGTCAGCCGGCGGGTCGGCTCCTGTGCGGCAACGGCAGCAACGAGATCCTGCAAACGCTGCTGCTCACGTACGGGGGCGCCGGGCGGCGGGCGTTGATGTTCGAACCGACCTATGCGCTGCATGCGCAGATCGCACGCGGCACCGGAACCGGAATCGTCGCCGGCGAACGCCGGTCGGATTACGCGATCGATCCCGACGACGCCGTTGCCGCGATCGATCGCGAGCGGCCCGCAGTCGTGTTCGTGTGCAGCCCGAACAATCCGACGGGCACGGTGGAAACGCGGGAGACCGTCGAGCGGTTGGCCCGCGCCGCTTCCGACGCGGGGGCGGTCCTGGTCGTCGACGAGGCCTACGGCGAGTTCGCACCGTGGAGCGCACTGGAGCTCGTTTCCGACGACCTGCCGCTCGCGGTCGTACGCACGTACTCGAAGGTGTGGTCCCTCGCAGGAGTGCGGCTCGGTTTCGCGGTCGCTCCCGCGTGGATGGTTGCCCAGCTCGAGAAGGTGATGCTTCCGTACAACCTGTCGGTCCCCACCCAGGTTGCCGGAACGATCGCGCTCGACTTCGCCGCCGACATGCAGCGGCGTGTCGCGTCGCTCGTCGAGGAGCGCGGCCGGTTGTTCGCCGCACTCGCCGCGACCGACGGCATCGTCGTGTGCCCGTCGGGCGCGAACTTCTTGTTGTTCCGTGTGGCGAGCGATGCGCACGAGGTCTGGAAGCGGATGCTCGCGCACGACGTGCTCGTGCGCGACTTCTCGTCGTGGCCCAGGATCGAAGGATGCCTGCGGGTCACGGTGGGGACGCCCGAAGAGAACGATGCTTTCCTCGCTGCCCTCGGTGAGGTCCTGCCGGAGGTCCTGCGATGACGAATGCCGATGGCGGCACCAACCCCTCGCGCCGGGCCCAGCTGCGCCGGGAGACGAAGGAGACGACCGTCGATCTCGCGCTCTCGATCGACGGCTCCGGAAACACACGCGTGGCGACCGGCATCCCGTTCTTCGACCACATGCTCGAACAGCTGGGCAAGCACGCCGGCTTCGATTTGGAGCTCGAGGCGAGAGGCGACCTCGAGGTCGACCTGCACCACACGGTGGAGGACGTCGGCATCGTGCTCGGCAACGCGTTGCGGGAAGCGCTCGGCGACCGGCGCGGTGTCCGCCGCTTCGCCAACGCGCTGGTCCCCCTCGACGAAGCGCTCGTGCAGGTCGCGCTCGACCTGTCGGGGCGGCCGTTCCTCGTTTACGACGTCGACCCGATCTCGGAGTGGATCGGCACCTTCGACCCCCAGCTCGCCGAGGAGTTCTGGAAGGGATTCGTCGACGGCGCGCGCGTGACGCTGCACCTGCGCAGCATCACCGGCAAGAACGGCCACCACGTCCTCGAGGCGTCGTTCAAGGGCGTCGCCCGCGCGTTGCGCGACGCGGTCAAGGTCGAAGGGACCCAGGTGCCGTCGACGAAGGGCACCCTCTCGTCATGAGCGCGCCCTCGTGACCGGGCCGCGCATCGCGGTCGTCGACTACGGGATCGGGAACCTGCGCTCGGCGGAGAAGGCGCTGCAACACCTGAACGCGGACGCGGCGCTCACCTCCGACCCGCGCGCGATCGAGTCGGCCGACGCGGTCGTGCTCCCGGGCGTCGGTGCGTTCGGCGCCTGCATGCAGGCGTTGCGCAGCGCGGGTCTCGAAGGCGCGACCAAGGCCGCGGCGACCGACGGCCGGCCGTTCCTCGGCATCTGCATCGGGATGCAGATGCTGTTCGCGGGCAGCGACGAGAGCCCCGAGGTCGCCGGACTCGGGATCATCGCCGGCCGCGTCACGTTGCTGCCGAGAACGGTGCGGCTCCCGCAGATGGGATGGAACACGCTCGACGTCGTGGCGGGCTCGCGTCTCGGTGCCGACCTCCCGGAACCCACGTGGCTCTACTTCGTCCACTCGTACGCACCCGAACCCGACGATCAGTCGGTCGTCGCCGGGTGGTGCGACTACGGCCGGAGGTTCGCGGCCGCGGTCGAGCGCGGTCCCGTGTGGGCGACACAGTTCCATCCCGAGAAGTCGGGCGCGGCCGGCCTGCGCATGCTGTCGAACTTCGTCGGCGCCGTCGACAGCCGTCTGACGGTCTGATGGACCTCTACCCGTCGATCGATCTGCGCGCGGGTCAAGTGGTGCGCCTCGCGCGCGGCGACTACGACGCGCAGACCGTCTACGACGACGACCCGATCGCCGTTGCGCGCCGGTTCGACGCGGCCGGTGCCCGCTGGATCCACGTGGTCGACCTCGACGCCGCGCGGTCCGGAGGCAATCCGAACCTCTCGGTGATCGAGGCCATCTGCGCAAGCGTGGGTGCCCGCGTGCAGACGGGCGGCGGTGTTCGCACCGTCGAGAATGCGAGCGATCGATTCTCGGCGGGAGTAGCCCGCGTCGTCGTCGGCAGCGCGGCGGTCGAACATCCCGCAGTCGTGGAGGAGCTGAGCGCCCTGCATCCGGGTCAGGTCGCGGTCGGGCTCGACGCTCGGGGTCGCGACGTCGCGATCCACGGCTGGACCGACGCGACCGGTCTCGACCTCGTCGGGCTCGCGCAGAAGTTCGACGCGCCCGGCGTTGCCGCGCTGGTCGTCACCGACATCACTCGCGACGGCATGCTCGGGGGTCCGGCGCTCGAGCAGCTCGCGAGCGTCGTCGGGGCGGTTGCCGTTCCGGTGATCGCGAGCGGTGGAGTGGCAACCACCGACGACCTGCGCGCGCTTGCCGCGTTCGAGGTCGCGGGCAAGCACCTGACGGGCGCGATCGTCGGGCGCGCGATCTACGAGAACCGCTTCACCGTGGAGGAAGGGATCGCCGCGTGCTCGCCGTCCGCGTGATCCCCTGCCTCGACGTCGACGCGGGGCGCGTCGTCAAGGGCGTGAACTTTCTCGGCATCCGGGACGCGGGCGATCCGGTCGAGCTCGCGATCCGTTACGACGCGGAGGGAGCCGACGAGTTGGTGTTCCTCGACATCACCGCGTCGAGCGACGCTCGCGACACGATGGTGCACGTCGTCGAGCAGGTTGCAGAACAGGTGTTCATCCCGTTCACGGTGGGCGGGGGGGTGCGCACCGTCGAGGACGCGCGCCGTATGTTGCGCGCCGGGGCCGACAAGGTCTCGTTCAACACCGCCGCGGTGAACGATCCGGAGGTCGTGCGCGCGGGCGCGCAGGAGTACGGCGCGCAGTGCATCGTGGTGGCCATCGACGCGCGCCGACGCACCGAAGGCGGATGGGAAGTCGTCACCCACGGCGGCCGCACCCCGACCGGGCTCGACGCCATCGCGTGGGCCGAACGGGTCTGCGCGCTCGGCGCGGGCGAGATCCTGTTGACGTCGATGGACAGGGACGGGACCAGGGCCGGCTACGACATCGCACTCCTGCAGGCAATCGGGGAAGCTGTGGACGTCCCGATCATCGCCAGCGGGGGAGTCGGAACCCTCGAACACCTTTACGACGGCGCCGCGGCCGGCGGGGCGAGCGGCCTGTTGGCGGCGTCGATCTTCCACTTCGGCCAGCACACCGTGCACGAGGCGAAGACCTTCCTCGCGGAGCGGCGCGTCGTCGTCCGGCCCTGACCCCGGCCCTTCCCGCGGCGGGCGAACCAATCCTGACGGGCTGACCGGCCGGTCCGAGGTTTCGCCCGGACGGGCTCGGGTGTCATCGGGTGCAAACAGCCGTTGACCGAACCGTGACGGAAGGTGGTTCCGCGCGGCGGCGGAAGGGAGTACCGTCGCCCTACCAAGTGCGGGGCTCGGGCTTCGCACGTGTGTAGGAGGTGCCCATGGCCGAACCTCACTACCCGCTGGGACCGTCGCCGAGCGGATTGGGCG
>JAUZEI010000181.1 GCA_030839105.1 Actinomycetota bacterium | reverse complement strand
CGGGGCAACCTCGATGGTGCCGCGTTCCATGAGCCTGCTCACCGCGTCGGGCTCGACCATGTCGTAGAGCGCGTCGTACAGGGGACGGAGGTACGGGTCGACCTTGGCGAGCACGTCGCCGGGCAGGAACCCGAGCCGGGTCAGGAACATCTTCATCTGCTCGGGCGTGGTGTTCTGCGCCTCGTCGAGGATGATGAACGAGTCGTTCAGGGTCCGGCCGCGCATGTACGCGAGCGGCGCGACCTCGATGGTGCCCCGCTCCATCAAACGGACGACGACTTCGGGCTCCACCATGTCGTAGAGCGCGTCGTACAAGGGTCGCAGGTACGGATCGACCTTCTGCAGCATGTCGCCGGGCAGGAAGCCGAGGCGTTCGCCGGCCTCGACCGCGGGCCGCGTGAGAATGATGCGGTTCACTTCCTTCGCCTGCAGCGCCTGCACCGCGAGCGCGACCGCGAGATAGCTCTTGCCCGTTCCGGCCGGCCCGATCGCGAAGGTCACGGTGTTGTCGCGCACGGCGTCGACGTAGCGCTTCTGCCCGGCGGTCTTCGGTCGGATCGTCTTGCGCCCGCGCACGACCTCGGTGGTGAGCACATCCGTCGGTCGTTGGTCGGCCTTCATCATCTCGATGGAACGTCCCAGGTTGTCGCGGTCGAGCTCGTGGCCCTGCTCCAGCAGCACGACCATCTCCTCGAAGAGGCGGCCGACCAACTCGACCTCGTCGCCGCGGCCCGTGATGTTGATCTCGTTGCCACGCACGAGGATGCGCACGGCGAACTCCGCTTCGACGAGGCGCAGCAACTCGTCCCGTTGCCCGAGCAGGCCCACCATGAGGTGATTCCCGGGCACGAGGATCTTCACCGACGCGTCCTGGTCGGGTTTGCCGACCGAGGGAGTGCCCGGGATCGGGCTGATGGCGTGCGAGCGGGCCAAGGTGCGCGCCAGGGTAGTCGAGCCGGAGGGACGTCGTGCCCCCGACGCGGCGCCCCGCAGGTGGTTCGTCTAGCCCGCGGACGCCGCGGCCCGGAGGCCGAGCTGCTCGAGACGCGAGCCGAGCTCTTCGAGGCTGCGGCCCATGCATGACGCCAGCACACGGAGGTCGGAACGCCGGATCGTGAGCATGCGACCGTTGAAGTCCTGGCGCTCACGCTGGAGCGAGGTGGCGAACCGGTCGAGGATGTGCGCGTCGGGATCGTCGAGCTCGTGTAGGCGCACGAGATCGATCGTGAACTTTGCGTTCAGGTCCATCCCGTTCGTGGCGCCGGTCTCGACGAGGCTGATCTCGCCGTCGAGCTCACGCGGCAACAACTGGTCGGCCGGGACCTCGTAGATCTCGGCCAGACGGAGAAGTCGGGGTACCGAGATCGCGCGCTCCCCGCGTTCGTAGGCACCGAGCACCGACGCCTTGAACTCGAGACTCGACCGGGCTTCGACGTCGTGGAGAGACAGACCCTTTTGACGGCGTATCGCCCGCAATCGTTCGCCTACTCGCGCCCCAGTGTTCGCCAACTCGATGCCCCCTCGACGGGACCTGGCGTCTGCCGCGGCCCACTACTCCACACCCTGCGAACGGCAGTCAGTGCGACGAATTGATGATAACAGCACGCTCCGTGAAAGTCATGCTTCCCATCGCTCTCAACACGTGTCACGTGCCGTGCGGCGACACAACTCCTGTCACTCTGGTCTCACGCGTGCCGCCTCGGCGGCGAGCACGGCCGCGGCCGCGACCGGCGCGGTGGAGGCTCGCAGGACGTGCCGACCGAGCGCAATGCGTGGTGCCGCACAAACCAAGGACAGCTCGTCCGGAGTGAGACCGCCCTCGGGTCCGACGAGCACTGTCCACCCGTGCTCGGGATCAGCTTCCAACTCGGACGGCGCGACGCCCGTTCGGTCCGCGACGACCAGGCCCGGGCGTCCGACCAGGGCCTTCAGCTCGACGAGTTCGTCGATGACGGGGATCCGCGCCCGACGGCTCTGCATCGCGGACTCCCGTGCGACGGTGCGCATCCGGCCGACCGCGCGCGCCGCCCGATCCCTGTCCCAACGCACCACACTCCGAGCCGTCCGGACCGGCATGACGCGTGCAACGCCGAGCTCCGTGACCGCTGCGACAACGTCGTCGAGACCGGATTTAGTGAGAGCGACCGCGAGCGAGACCGGAATGAACGGAATCGGCTCGACCAGTCTCTCGGAGCGGGCAAGGAGCACGAGCGTCCCGGTCGTCGCGTCGGCCACCTCGTAGCTGCGCCACGCGCCCGACCCGTCGGCCGCGGTCACCGACTCACCGTTCGCGAGCCGCCGGACCCGTTGCAGGTGATGTCCGTCGGCACCCGTGATCTCGCAGCGGTCGTCGAGTGCATCGACGAAGACGTGAGCCACCGCGTCGGCATCGGCCGGACCCTGGCCCGGACCCGCGTTCACGGCTTGAACGCGGACCGGATGCGTGCAAGGAGTCCTTCGTGGACCGAGCTCACCTTCTCGCCTCGCAGCTCGGCGAACGTCGCGAGCAGCTCGGCTTCCTCGTCATTCAGGCGCATGGGGACGTCGACTCGGATCTCTACGACGAGATCACCTCGTCGGGTCGTCCGCAGCGACGGCACGCCGAGTCCGCGCAACCGTATGAGCGCGCCCGGTTGCGTTCCGGCCGCGACGTCGATCTCGCGCACGCCGTCGAGGGTTGCGATCTCGAGCTGCGTACCCAGCGCGGCCTGCACGATCGAGATCGGCAGTCGGTGCCAGAGCTCGTCGCCGCGCCGCTCGAAGTCGGGGTGACGCGCGACCCGCACCGACACGTAGAGGTCGCCGGCGGGGCCACCTCTCGGCGCGGCCGGACCGCGGCCCGTGACCCGCAGCCGCTGACCGTCGTCGATGCCGCGCGGAACATCGACCTCGATCGAGCGACTGCCGTTGATCCGGCCCGATCCCCCGCACTCATCGCAGGGGTTCGGAATCACCTGCCCGGTCGCGCCGCACGCGGTGCAGGGACCGGCGGTGACGATCTGACCGAGCAGCGAACGCCGCACCTGGCGCACTTCGCCGCTTCCGTCACACGTGGGGCACCGATCCGGATGCGTGCCCGGGGCGCAGCCGCTCCCGGAGCAGCGCTCGCACTCGACCGGCATGCGCAGGTCGAGGGTCTTGCGCGCTCCCATGACGACGTCTTCGAGGGTGAGGTCGAGCAGGGTCTCGGCATCGTCGCCGCGCTGGGCACCGCCCGGTCCATGGCGCGGCCCGTTCCCGCCGAAGAAGGCGTCGAAGAGATCGTTCAGCCCGAATGCGCCGGCGTCGAACGGGCTTCCACCGCCGAAGGGCCCCTGCGCGTTCGCGCCCTCCGGGCCGAACATGTCGTAGCGCCGGCGTCGTTCGGGATCGCAGAGGGTCTCGTACGCCTCGCTGATCTCCTTGAAGCGTTCGACCGCGGCCGGATCATCGGGATTCATGTCGGGGTGGTACTTGCGGGCCAAGCCGCGGAACGCCTTCTTGATCTCGTCGTCCGACGCGTCGGTGGAGACGCCGAGCACCTCGTAGTAATTCATGGCGGGCTCACATCCGTCGTCGTGCTCATGTCGATGATGCCCGGCTCATCGCGAAAGTTGGCGTCCGAGCTGTTGGGAGACAGCGGACACCGCGGCCTGCGCCTTGCGGTAGTCCATGCGCGTCGGCCCGAGGACGCCGACCGTTCCCCCGGGCTCGCCCTCGACGAGATAGGGCGCCAACACGAGCGAGCACTCCCGTAGGTCGAGGCTCGTGTTCTCGGAACCGATGCAGACCGTGAGACCGGGTCCGAGGAGCTCGCGCATCAACGACGCGAGCACGACGTGCTGTTCGAGCAGCTCCAGGAGGCGTGCGGTGTTCGTGGTGACGAACGCGTCGTGCTCGGCCGCGAGGCGACTCGCCCCACCGACGTAGAACGCGTCGTGCTGGTGCTCATCGAGCCGGGTCTGGAGCGCGATGCGCGACGCGTTGACGATGCCGGCCACGCGATCGGGGTGTTCGCGCTTGTCGGAGCCCGGGTTGTCGTCGTCGCCGACCAGGACGTCGGCGAGGCGACGCCCGGCCAGCTGTTGCGCGAAACGGACGCTGGCATCGGCCGCCTCGGCTTCGGAGACCTCGTCGTCGAAGACCACGACCTCCTTCTCGACCGAGCCGTTCGAGAGCACGACCACGGCGAGCACGACCCTCGGTTGGAGGAGCACGATGTTCGCGGCGCGCACAACGACCGCCTGCAGCTCCGGACCGACCACGACCGCGGCGTGGGCGGTGACTCCCGCGAGCAGATGACTCGTCTGTGACAGCAGTTGATCCATCGCCAGCGTCGCGCTGCTGAAGAAGTCGACGATGCGGCGGCGCTCGGTCGCGGGCAGCTGACCCGAGCCCGCAAGGTGATCGACGTAGTAGCGGTATCCGCGGTCGGTGGGTACGCGCCCGGCCGACGGGTGGGGCTGGGCGATGTAGCCCTCGCGCTCCAGCAGCGACATTTCGTTACGGATCGTGGCCGCGGAGACGCCGAGACCGGTAGTACTCGTCACGGTCTGCGAACCGACGGGCTGCGCGGTGTCGACGTACTGCTCGACGATGGCGCGCAGCACCGCCGCTTTGCGTTCGTCGAGCTCCGTCATCTCCGTTTTCCCCTTGCCGCCGTTAGCAGTCAATCGTACCGAGTGCCAGAGAGGAGCGGCGCCGTCGGGGAAGGTTCGAGGCCGGGAGCGGCCCCGGCGAGCAGCAGGCGGGCGGTGATGTCCGAGGCCAGGAGACGGCCCCGGCGGGTCAGGACGATCCGGTCGCCCGATCGGTCGAGCACGCGCTGCTCGGCGAGGTCGGTGACGGCCGCCGTCGCCCGGGGGTCGAACCGGGCGCCACCCCGGGTCCGCAGCCCGAGCGCGAAGGCCTCCTCGGCGCGCGTCTCGGCATCGAGGACCTCGTCGCCACCGACGGCCGACGTTCCGCCCACGATCGCGGCGATGTACCGCTCGGGCGTGCGCACGTTCCACCATCGGCGCGGCGCCGTGTGTCCGTGCGCCGCGCAACCGACGGCGAGGTAGTCGCCGCCCGCCCAGTAGAGCTCGTTGTGCCGGCACTCCTCGCCCGGGCGCGCCCAGTTCGAGACCTCGTACCACTCCAGCCCGGCCGCGGCGAACGTGACATCGGCCCGGGCGTACGCGTCGGCTTGGAGATCGTCGTCGGGCGCGGGCGCGCCCGCGGCGACCTGCCGGCCGAGCGTGGTCGCGGGTTCGACCGTGAGCGCGTAAGCGCTGACGTGCGATACGCCGAGCTCGAGCGCGCCGTCGAGTGATCGTTGCCAGTCGGAGGGCGACTCTCCGGGCGTGCCGTAGATGAGGTCGACGCTGAGCCGCTCGAAACCCGCGTCTCGCGCGAGCTCGACCGCGCTCCGGACGTTGGCGGGGTCGTGGGTGCGCCCGAGCGATTGCAGGACGTGCGGCACCATCGACTGCACGCCGAAGCTCAGCCGGTTGACGCCCGCCGACCGGTACACGCTGAGCTTGTCGGCGTCGACACTGTCGGGATTGCACTCGACGG
>JAUZEI010000166.1 GCA_030839105.1 Actinomycetota bacterium | reverse complement strand
CCCAGAGCAGCCGGAAATCACGCGAGACGCGAAGCGGCGTGATGTCGATCGCGAGACCGCGTACCCGACCGGCGACGGCACGGCGGCGGTCCGGGCTCGGGGCGGTCACAGGACGCGGAACATTACCGACGCCGCGTGGGTTGGGAATCCCGACTTGGCTACTGGCTTTTTGGCGGACAAGCGATCTAGCGTGCCCGCCGACACCGGGACGAATACCTCAGCTTCTCAACACGAAAGAGGCACGACATGGCGCTGCGATTGGGCGACGAAGCCCCGAACTTCACGGCCGAGACCACCGAAGGTCCGATCAACTTCTACGACTACCTCGGCGACAGCTGGGGCATCTTGTTCTCCCACCCCAAGGACTTCACGCCGGTCTGCACGACCGAGCTCGGTGAGGTGGCGAAGCTCAAGCCCGAGTTCGACAAGCGCAACGTAAAGGTCCTGGGCCTGTCGGTCGACGAGCTCGGCAATCACAAAGGCTGGGCGAACGACATCGAAGAGACACAGGGCGCGAAGTTGAACTTCCCGCTCATCTCCGACGCCGACCACAAGGTCTCCGACCTCTACGACATGATCCACCCGAACGCCAACGACACGCTCACCGTGCGTTCGGTGTTCATCATCGGCGCCGACAAGAAGGTCAAGCTCATCATCACCTATCCGGCGTCGACGGGTCGGAACTTCGACGAGATCCTGCGGGTCATCGACTCCCTACAGCTCACCGCGAATTACAGCGTCGCCACGCCCGTGAACTGGAAGGACGGCGACGACGTCATCATCGCCGGCGCGGTCTCGGACGAGGACGCCAAGACCAAGTTTCCGAAGGGCTGGAAGGCGCCGAAGCCCTACCTGCGGATCACGCCTCAGCCCAACAAGTAGTCGTCGAACACCGAGTCGTTCGGATCGGGCTACACAGTCGCGGACGTACTCCCAGCCGTCGTCGCGCAGGTTCAGCCGGTGGCGGGGGCCGGGAGTGTCCAGCTTCGAGAGATCGTCGTACGCGACGTCCTCGGGATAGACGCAGATGGCCCCGCCGCCGTCGATGAAGTGGAACCGCGGGAGATAGTCGACCGGAGTCGCCGCCGCGATCGCGTTCATGGCGTCGGCCACAGTCGCGAACGCGCGTAGATCGAGCAGAGTCACGTACTGCGGGGGCGCGAGCTCGATCTCGCCCGCCGCCCGCGCCGCGAGCGCTTCGTCCGGACCGAACCATTGCAACTTGTCGGTCTCCGCGCCGTCGGCGACCTCGTCGCCGCCCGCGACCGGACCTACGAAGAACCAAGTCGCGAACCGCTTGGGTGAGCCTTCGGGCGTCGTCCAGTTCGAAAGATGGATCAGCGCCTCGGGATCGACGTCGACGCCCGCCTCCTCCTTCGCCTCCCGGACCGCTCCCATGCGCGCGGCGCGCGGGAGATCGTCCGCGGTGTCGCCATAGTCGTCGGGATCGATACGGCCACCGGGAAACACCCACGCGCCACCGTGAAAGGCGAGCTTCGACGACCGGCGGGTGAGCAGGACCTCGAGACCGGATTCGCCGTCCCGCAACAAGACGACGGTCGCGGCGGGAGCGGCGACCACTCCCTGCGCGGCTTCCGCGAACTCACCCGTCCGCCGTTGTTCAATCCAGTTGTTCAATGAGGAGCTCACCTTTTTCGTGGCGTGCGCGCAGCACCTTCTTGTCGAACTTACCGACCGACGTCTTCGGTACTTCGTCGATGAAGCTCCAACGCTCCGGCACCTGCCATTTCGCGACGTGCTCGGCAAGGTAGGCAGCGAGCGCCGCCGCATCCGCGCCGGCCGCGCTCTTGCGCACCACGCAGGCGAGCGGACGCTCGTCCCAACGCGCGTCGGGCACGCCGATGACGCTCGCCTCCACCACGTCGGGATGACCCATCAGCACGTTTTCCAGCTCGACCGAGCTGATCCACTCGCCGCCCGACTTGATGACGTCCTTGGCGCGGTCGGTGATCTGGACGTAGCCCTCGGGCGAGACCGTGCCGACGTCGCCCGTTCGGAGCCATCCGTCGTCGAACTTCTCGGGCGCCGGGTCGCGATAGTAGGAACCGGTGATCCAGGGTCCCCGCACCTCGATCTCACCGACGGCTTCGTTGTCCCACGGCAGCGCGTTTCCCGTGTCGTCGACAATGCGAAGTTCGACGCCACAGACGACCCGACCCGTCCGCGCGCGCCAGTCCATCTCCTCCGGCGATCCGATCTCGACCGACGCGGGCGGGTGGCCGACGGCGGCCAGGGGGGACGTCTCCGTCATCCCCCACCCCTGAATGATGCGCACGCCGTACTTCTTCTCGAAGTTCTCCATCAACGACCGCGGCACCGCCGAACCACCGCAGATGATCGACCGGATGGTCGACAGGTCGATCTCGTGCTCCTCGCCGTAGCGGTAGATGTCGGCCCAGATCGTGGGTACCGCGCAGGAGAAGGTCACGCGCTCCTCTTTCACCATGCGCGTGACCGGTTCGGCTTGCAGGAATCGGCCCGGCATGACGAGGGACGCGCCGCACAGAAAAGCGGCATACGGAATGCCCCACGCGTTGGCGTGGAACATCGGGACGATCATCAGGATCCGATCGCGCTCCGACAGGTTCAACGCGTTGGGTGTTGTCGCCGCGAACGAATGTAGGAACGAAGATCGGTGCGAGTACGCGACACCCTTCGGGTTGCCGGTCGTGCCCGACGTGTAACACATTGCCGAAGCCTGGCGCTCGTCGATCTCGGGCCAGTCGAAGTCGGGTGACTCGTTCGCGAGCAGCTCGGAGTAACGCTCGACGCGGCGGTCGCCGAGCAGTGTCGCGTCGCATTCACCGTCGCCGACGATCACGAAGCATTCGACCGACGTGAGGTCGGAGGCGACCTTGGCGAGCAGAGGTACGAGTGAGTCGTCGACGAAGATGACCTTGTCCTCGCCGTGATTGATGACGTACGAGAGTTGCTCGGGAAACAGTCGGATGTTCAACGTGTGCACGACCGCGCCCATCGAAGGGATCGCCAGGTACACCTCCATGTGCTCCTGCGAGTTCCACATGAACGTGCCGACCCGGTCGCCGGACTTCACCCCGAGCCGAGCCAACGCGCCGGCCGCGCGCCCCGCGTTGTCGGCGATCGTGGCGTACGTGGCCCGGCGCGGACCGTTCTCGGTCCAGGTCACGCATTCGGCTTCGCCGTAGACGGTGCGGCCGTGGCGCAACACCGCGGAAATGGTGAGCGGGAACTCTTGCATCGTGCTCGGCAG
>JAUZEI010000155.1 GCA_030839105.1 Actinomycetota bacterium | reverse complement strand
GCCACCGGCTGCGCTTGCGGGGCGGGACGAGTGGTGCCCCAGCCGAAGGGCTCGCTGCATTCGACGGGCCCGGTTGCGCGGGCGGGCTCGGCGGACTGATCGACTCAGTCACGATGCTCGTCTCGTTGGGTCCGACGCAGCTGACGGGAGCGTTGGCGGATCCAGGTGAAGTAGCCCGCGAGCGCGACCGCGGTGATCGAGTAGCCCGCGATCACGAAGCTCCAGTTATTGCTCATGCGGCTCCGACCTCCGGCACTCGAACACGCGCGGTCGCGAGTTGTTCGGTGCGGTCCGTGCCTGTGGTCTGCGCCTGGCTACTCATGCGGGCACGACCTCGACCTGCTCGGCGCGCAGACGCTCTTCGATCGCCCGTTCCAGCTCTCGTTCCTCGCGGCCTTCCTCGAGTTGCGCGAGTTGGAAGCGCTCGAGGACGAGGTAGCCGTACAGCAAGGTGAACGACACGACCGCGGCGATGAGCGTGAACGCCATCGATCCGTCGATCAGCACGTGCCGGTCGGCGTTGAACACGGTGCCCTGCTGGTGCAGCGTCTGCCACCACGTGACCGACAGGTAGCTGATCGGGACGTCGGCGAACGCGATGACCGCGGCGATCGCGCTGCGCTTGCCGCGCTCGTCGGCCGTCGAGCCGGTGCGGCGCAACGCCAGATAGCCGAGGTACAAGAAGAAGAGGATGGCCGTAGTCGTGAGCCGCGCGTCCCACTCCCACCAGGTGCCCCACGCGGGTCGGCCCCAGAGCGAACCGAGGATCAGCGTGAGCCCGGTGAACACGACTCCGACCTCCGCCGACGCGCCGGCGAGGAGGTCCCACGTGGTGTCGCGCGTGCGCGGTACCAGCCAGAGCACCGACGCCAACGCGGTGACACCGAACGCGAGGTACGCGATCCACGCGGTCGGGACGTGCAGATAGAGCAGCCGCACCGCGTCGAAGCCCTGGTTGGGGCGCGGCGGCGTGACCCACAGTGCGAATACCAAGGTGACCGCGAGCGACGCGAGGGTCGCCGCGAGCAAGAGGCGCTTCATGCTTCCTCCAGGAGCGGTCCGAACGCGACCGTTCCGGCCGTGACCGCCAACACGGCGAAGGCCGTGA
This sequence comes from Actinomycetota bacterium, assembly GCA_030839105.1. GTDB lineage: Bacteria > Actinomycetota > Acidimicrobiia > IMCC26256 > PALSA-610 > PALSA-610. The sequence continues at coordinate 1,410 of JAUZEI010000155.1, read as the reverse complement.
GCAACTGCACCCAGGGCCACGCATCGCTCGGCCTCCCGTCGAGCGCGGCCTGGAACGAACGGGTCGCACCCAGCATCACCGGCGTCACCGCGGGAAGCACCAGCAGGGGCACAAGCGTTTCGCGGGCGCGCAATCCTCCGGCCAGCACGCCGTAAACCGTACCGGTGGCCGCCAAACCCACGGTGGCGGCCACGGCCGCGCAGAGCAGCACGACGACACCTCGGATCGAGAGGTCGTACAGCACGACGACGAGGGCTCCGACGACGATCTCGAGGAGGAAGAGCTCGACCGCGACCGCGGCGGCCTTGCCGAGAAAGATGGATCCGCCGTCGAGTCCCGAGAGTCGCAATCCGTCCCGCGCTTGATTGGCTTCCTCGATCGAGAACGACCGGCCGATCGCCAACAGGACCGCAAGCAGCACGGCCGCCCAGAAAAGGCCCGGCGCCGCCTGGTGCAGGAGCGTGCGATCGGAGTCGAGCGCGAACGCGAACAACATCACGACGACGCCACCGAACGGAATGATCTGCTGCAGCGCCACGCGCGACCGCCGCTCGATGCGCAGATCCTTGCCCGCAACAAGCAATGCATCGCGCAAGAAGCTCACGTTCGGGCCCTGACCTCGGCAACGGAGGGCGGGGTCGACCCGGGTGCCGGATCAAGAGGCGCCGCGTGCACCTGCCCGGCGACGATGCGCACCTCACGAGTGGACAGACGCCGAGCGAGATCGAGCTCGTGCGAGGCCAGCATCACCGTGCACCCGTCGGCGGGGGCGGCCCGCACGACCTCCTCCAACACTGCGCGGCCCTGCTCGTCGAGCCCGGCGTGCGGCTCGTCGAGGAGCAACAGCCGCGGCTTGCGCGCGAGCGCGTTCGCCAGCGAAAGCCGGCGGCGCTGCCCCTGCGACAGGCGGCCGTGCGCGACTTGCGCGACGCGTTGCAGGCCGACCCGCTCCAACGCGGCGTCGGCGTCGGCCGTGCTGTGTCCGGTCGTGCGCGCGCCGAACCGCACGTTCTCGGCCACGGTGAGGTCGTCGTAGCAGAAGGTCTCGTGTCCGACGAGTGCCACGGCCCTCCGTACTCGGCGCGGCTCGACTGCCAGGTCGACGCCCAACACCTCAGCTGCACCGGCGCGCAGGGGCAACAGTCCCGCGCAGAGTCGGAGAAGCGTGGTCTTGCCCGCGCCGTTCGGCCCACTGAGGAGCAACACCTCGCCCGTCTCGACATCGAGGTCGGCACCGGCGAGCGCGGGAAATCGTCCCAGCATGCAGACGGCCGACCGAAGACGTACGCAGCGCAACCAGAGCTCCGGGGACCGGGGGTGCGTGTACGAGCGAAGCTTACGGAAGTGCCGGGGTACGCGGCGAACCGGAGCGACCACCGCGCGCGGGCCCGCAATCACGGCCGGTACCAT
>JAUZEI010000137.1 GCA_030839105.1 Actinomycetota bacterium | reverse complement strand
GACGTCCGTCGCTTACAGCTATGGGAATTCCGTGAAGGTCGTGTGAGCCGCGAGACCATCTGGCTGGACCGTGCCGGCATCCTGGCGCAACTCGGTGCGCCGGCCGCGGTACAGCGGTAGTTCGGTGCATACATATATGCCGTATATGCGCTTTCCCGCGGATCGGCGCACCGGGGTTCGACCGCCCCGAGTCATGGGCAGAAGGACGATATGACGAGCGATGGCAACGGCCCGGTGCTCATGCCGAGTGAGGTGTCCCACCGCGTCGGGCCATTTGACGTGTTCGCAGGTTGGTCGTCGAAGATCGCGAGCCGGGCGGCGTTCTTCACGTTCTGTGTCCTGCTGGTCGTCGTCTGGGCACCGACCTATTTCCTGCTCCGCGACGTCAACACCTGGCAACTCATCATCAACACGATCACGACCATCGTGACCTTCTTGATGGTCGCGCTGTTGCAGAACAGCCAGACACGAAGCGATCAGGCGCTGCAACACAAGCTGAACGCGATCGCCGACGGTCTCGCCGACCTCATGGCGTTCATCGAAACCGGCGGCGAGGGTCGCGACCTCGGGCAGGACCTCGTCGAGTTGCGGGCTGCGGTCGGCCTGGAGTCGCATGAGAGCACGTCGAGCAACCGCGCCGCGACGAACTCCTCCGCGACTAGTTCAGCAGCGTCGCAATCACGTTCACGACCACCGCGAGAATGACTGCGCCGAACAGGTAGGCGAGCAACGCGTGGCGCAAGACGGTCCGGCGCATGGCGCGCGCCTGGATATCGGTGTCCGACACCTGGAACGTCATGCCCACGGTGAACGCCACGTACGCGAAATCGCGGTAGTCCGGGACTTCGTCACGGGTCTTGAAGTCGATGCCTCCGACCGGAGGCGTGTAGTACTCGTGCGCGTATCGCAGCGCGAAGACCGTGTGAACCACCGCCCACGACAGCGCGACGGTGAGTATCCCGGCCAGGGTCAGGATCACACGGCCGCCCGTGACGGCGTGTTCCGCCTTCACGAGATCGAAGCCCGTGCCGACGAGGCTCGCGACGCTCGCAGACAGCAACAACAGTGACGCGGCGACGCGACTGTTGTCCTCTCTCGTCGCGTGTACGCGGGTGTCGTCCGGGCTGAATCGGCTCACGCTGAGCCAAACGGAAAGGACGAAGAAGCCGGCGGCACCGTCCCAGCCTGCGAGCGCGGCGAGCTGCCACGGGGAGAGGACCGCGACCACGCCCGCGGCGACGATGCCTACGGCCGCAGCCACGAGAAGGCGCTGCAGCGCGGACCAGACCATCATCGGCGGCCAGTGTCGCATGCCGGCCCCGGGGGTCCGCGGCAAGGCCGGGTCCGCGGCGACGGTGTTCGGCGATGATCAAGGTGTGTCGGGACGTCCGACCCCTGGGTAGGACCTTCCGGTCAGATGCTGCCTCGTCCGGGAGACGAACATGGGCATGATCCGCAAGACGGTGTCGGTCGGAACGTTGGGGCTGGTGTCCTTTCGTAGCAAGAAGGAAAAGCTCCGCCGCGCCGAACGGTCCCAACGCCAGGCCGAGGCGCAGCTGGAGGAGGAGCACGCGGCCCGGCTCGCGGCCGAGGGCCGTATCAGCGTTGCAGAGAAGCTCGTGAAGCGCGCGAGCGCAGAAGCCGCCCACGCCGCGAAGCGGTTGGACCAATCCCGGCGGAAGCGTCGGCGCCAACGCAAGATCGAAGCCGTGCAGGCGGTGCGCGGCGCGATCTCGGGAGTCGAGCCCATCGTGCGCAGCGGGGTCGAGAATGCCCGCAGCGCGAGCACCGATGCCGCCGCGCGCGGCCGACGGGCGGGCAAGAAGGCCCGCAAACAGGCGAAGAAGTCGTTGCGCACGGCGAAGGGCGCGGCCGCAACCGCGAAAGTTGCCGCCGCCTCGGCGCGAGTGGCCGCGGCCCCCCACGCGGAGCGTGTCGCCACCCGGGCCGGCGAGGTCATGGAGCGCCTCACCGCTCACGACTGACGACTGCCCTCATCACGAGCCGTCGTGTTGCGATGTCGCGGCGCGCGCACGCAATGGCGCCTGCCTGTCGGTCTCCCGCAGACGTTGCGCACTGTGGGTGTAGCGTCACCCCCGTAACTCTCCCGGGAGCGACGCCCAGTTCGAGCCCCGCAATCGTCCGCTCGATTCGAGCCCACCGCCACTTCTGAGAGCCCACCGCTCGGAAGGCTCGCCATGGCATCGTTCGGATCGAGGGCAGACCGCGGGTTCGGTGGCGCGCAACGCCAGTCGTGCGTGACCGATACCTGTTTCGCGACGTTCGACTCGAGCCCGGCCCGGGCCGACGAAGTGCGCCACTGCAACCGCACCGGTCCGGACGGCGGCCATGCGCAACGCTGGGACGGCCAGAGCTGGCAGGTTGTCGTCGGCGAAATGCAGCACGACAAGAAATAGGCGTGAACGGTTCGCCGCCCACCGGCCGGCTCGATCACAATGGGGCGACACCGGAGGTCGCATGATCGCGTCCGTACATTTGGCCGACGTGAGCACGGGGACGCTTCTCTCCCTGTTGCGCCGTAATCCCGATCCTGCCCGCATCGCGGGCTTGCGTTCTGCGCGCGTCGGTCTCGCCACGCCGCTGCGCACCGGATTCGTGCCGACGTTCTCACGTCGGGTCGGCCTGGTCTCCTTCTGGGACGACGAGGCCGGGCTCGACGACTTCGAGGCGACGAACGCAACGGCGGCCGCCTTTGCGGACGGCTTTCGCATGCGACTCTCGCCCCTGCGCGCGCACGGGTCCTGGCCGGGGCTCGACGCGGATCTACCGAAGGCGCGTCGAGTGGAATACGACGGCCCTGCGGCCGTGCTCACGCTCGGTCGCATGCGGATGTCGCAAGCGATTCGTTTCCTCCGCACGAGCGGGAAGGCGGAGGCGGCGACTGCAGACGCGCCCGGGCTGCTGTGGGGCACGGCACTCGCGCGCCCGCCGTTCGTTGCCACCTGCTCGTTGTGGGAGAGCTCCGACGCGATCGCCGGCTATGCGTTCGACGACGCGACGGGCGCCCATCCCCTCGCTATCAGCGCCGGACGCACGAAGCCGTTCCACCACCAAGAGGCATTCATCCGGTTCCGGCCCGTTGCGTCGGCTGGTTCTCTGGCAGGCGCCAATCCCCTGGCCGCCGGAATTCGCCTGTGAGATGCGTCGCCATGTTCCGCTTGTGAGTTGACGGGTCAGAGGTGAGCGGACGCGAGCGGATCAGCCAGCTGCGCGGCGCCATCGCGACGACACGCGGCAAGCACGGCGCGGCCCGTTTACTCGCGATCAGCGACAGCCGCTCGTTGGTGCGCTCACTGTTCCTGGCATCGATGGCCGAGACGCCGCTCGGCCTCGCGCTGGTACGGCCGGTGACCTTGGACGAGCTTTGCGCCCGCACGCAGTGCACGCGTCCGGACCGGTTGCAAGCGTGGCTCGACGTAGGTGTCGAAGCGGGCGAGCTACGGATGCGCAGCGACCGTTGGCAGGCGCACGGCCGACGCGCCCGGGCGATCGCGGAGGGCGACGCCATCATCACCGCGCAGTACCGGTCGATGCTCGAATACCAGAGCGGTCCGTACGCCCACCTCGGCGCGTTGCTCCGGTGCCAACCCGGCGAAGGCCGGCTCGATCTCGACGACTATGCGGCGACGATCGCCGAGGTGTCTCTCGCGGCCGCGCCGTTCATCGAGCCGTTCCTGCACGAGGTCGTCAACCTCCGCCATCCCGTGAACGCCCTCGACGTCGGTTGCGGGACCGGCGTCTACACCCGCGCCCTGCTCGACGCCGATCCGGAGATCGCGGTCGTCGGTATCGATCTCCCGACCGACGTGCTCGACGAGACCCGCAGCCGGTTCCGCTCTGACGGCTACGGCACCCGGGTGACGTTGGCGGTCGGCGACGTGCGCGCGTGGGAGCCCGAAGCCGGGACGCAGTTCGATCTGATCATCCTGTGCAACAACGTGTACTACCTCCCGCCGGACGAACGCGCCGACGCGTTCGGGCGCCTGCGCCGCATGCTCTCGCATGACGGCGAGCTCGTCGTGATCTCGCTCACGCGTCCGGGGTCCATCGCGAGCGCGCACCTGCATCTTCTGCTGAGCTGCCAGGAGGGCGAAGCCGCGCTCCCGGCCCGCGGTGAGATCGAACGCACGCTCGCCGAAGCCGGTTTCGACGTCGTCGCGTCGGAAATGCTCGTCCCGACCGAACCCTTCGTCGGGGTGCGCGCGCGGTCCGGTTGATGTGAACGCTGGATCGAGGCGGCCGATCAGCTGAGAGCGGTACGGCGGGGCTTGCGGATATCGCAGCGGTGAATCTCGACGCGCCCGGCGGTCACGACCCAGACGTTCGGGGTACCGCTCGACGCCTTGATGCCGACCTTCGGCGCCTCACCAGAAGGCACATCGATTCGGGTTCCGCACTGCGGGCACACGTATATGTCGGGGAGCGCGCGATCGCGCTGAGGCGTCGACATGCGCGCGAATGCTTCCCCACGGCGACGACGCGGACACCTCCAGTGCCCTGCGTCGGATCGACTGCGCGATGCGTCACCCTCGGCGTTCGTCGCA
>JAUZEI010000012.1 GCA_030839105.1 Actinomycetota bacterium | reverse complement strand
AGCACCGTGTTCCTGGCCGGGCGCCTGGGCAAGCCGGTGCTGGTCGAGGGACCAGCCGGTACCGGGAAGACCGAGCTGGCCAAGAGCGTGGCCCTGGCCACCGGGGCGCGGCTCATCCGGCTGCAGTGCTACGAGGGCCTCGACGAGTCGAAGGCCATCTACGAGTGGAACTACAAAAAGCAGCTCCTGCGCATCCAGGCCGACCGCGAGCACGAGCGCGACTGGGAGACCGTCGAGTCCGACATCTTCTCGGAGTCCTTCCTTCTCACGCGGCCGTTGCTCGAGGCGATCCGCTCCGAGGAGCCGGTCGTCCTGCTCATCGACGAGGTCGACCGGGTCGAGGTCGAGACCGAGGCGTTGCTGCTCGAGGTGCTCTCCGACTTCCAGGTCTCGATCCCGGAGCTCGGGACGATCGTCGGCCGGCAGCGCCCGTTCGTGTTCCTCACTTCCAACAACACGCGCGAGCTCTCGGAAGCCTTGAAGCGCCGTTGTCTGTTCCTGCACATCGACTACCCCGACATCGACCGCGAGAAGGAGATCGTCCGGGTACGCGTGCCGGAGGTCGACGACGCGCTCGCGGGTCAGATCTCCAAGGTCGTCAACTCGATCCGCAACATCGACCTGAAGAAGTCGCCGTCGATCTCGGAGACGATCGACTGGGCTCGCACGTTGGTGTTCCTCGGTCGCAACGAGGTCACGCCCGAGGTGCTCGGTGAGACGCTGCACGTCTTGTTGAAGTACCAGAGCGATATCGCCAAGGCGCGTAAAGAGCTCGGCGTCGACACGCCCGCGGTCCTCAAGAAGTAGCTCGTGCCCCCGTGCAGTGGAGCAAGCTCGATCACGCTCTCGGCAGTGGATCGAAGGGAAGCGGTGACGTGACGATCCTGCCGGCCGAGCCGCACATGCTCGACGTGCTGCAGGGGTTCGTGCACGAGCTCCGCACCGCCGGGCTTCCCGTCTCGATGACCGAGAACCTCGATGCGATGCGCGCGATCGAGTTCGTGGCCCTGGACGATCGAGCGTCGTTCAAGGCCGCGCTCGGCGCCACGCTCGTGAAGAACGCCGGCCACTACCGGGTCTTCGACACCGTGTTCGAGGTGTTCTTCTCGATGTTCTCGCCGGGCGTGAACGCCGACGGCGAATCCGACCTCGACCCCGCGTCCCAGGCGGATTTCGACGAGCTCCGCGCCGCGATGGATCAGGGCGGCGCCATGAGTCAGGTGTCGAACGAGGAGCTCGCGCAGATGCTCCTCGACGCCCTGATGCGCATGGACCAGAACGAGATGCGTCTCCTCGCGGGCGCCGCCGTCGCGCGCTTCGCGGGCATGGAACCGGGCCGTCCCGTCGGCGGCGCGTACTACCTGTACCGGACGCTCCGGCAACTCGATGCCGACGGGCTCGTGACGAAGATGATGGCGCGGGCCCAAGACGAGCAGCAGATCGGCGAGGGCTCGTTCGACGAGCGGCTCGCGCGCGAAGACTTCGAGGGCCGGCTCAAGGCCCTGAAGGAGATGATCGAGGCCGAGATCCGCCGCCGGCTGGTGGCCGACCGGGGCGTCGACGCGATGGCGCGCACGTTGCGCAAGCCGTTGCCCGAGGATGTCGATTTCATGCACGCGTCGCGCGAGGAGATGCAACTCCTCCAGCGCGCCATTTATCCCCTGACCCGCGCGCTCGCCGCCCGGCTCGCGCAGCGCCGGCGGCATCGGCGGCGCGGACAGCTCGACTTCCGCCAGACCGTGCGGCACTCCATGTCGTTCGGGGGCGTGCCGGTCGAGCCGAAGTTCAAACGCCCTCGCCCGTCGAAGCCCGAGATCATGGTCGTGGCCGACATCTCGGGTTCGGTCGCCTCGTTCGCCCGGTTCACGCTGCAGTTCGTCTACGCGATGCAGAGCGAGTTCTCGAAGGTGCGGTCGTGGGTGTTCATCGACGGCATCGACGAGGTCACCCGCTTCTTCGACGAGTCGCAGGAGCTGGGCGAGGCGATCACGCGTGTCAACACCGAAGCCGACGTCGTGTGGGTCGACGGGCACAGCGACTACGGCCACGCGTTCGAGGTGTGGCACGAACGGCACATCCGGGAGGTCACGAAGAAATCGTCGATCATCCTGCTCGGCGACGCGCGCAACAACTACCACGCGTCACAGGCGTGGACAGTTGCCGAGATGCAGAAGCGGGCGCGCAAGGTGTTCTGGCTCGATCCGGAGCCGCGCGGGTACTGGGACACCGGCGACTCGATCGTCTCCGAGTACGCGCCGTATTGCGACGGTGTCTATGAAGTGCGCAACCTGCGGCAACTGCAGAAGTTCGTGAGCGACGTCATCGAGTCGTAGCTCCCGCGATCCGCACCGCGCTTCTACGAGCGCGGCTTACGCGAGAGCGTCCACACGGGCGGAACGCCCTTGACGTCGACCTTCTGGATGAGGTCGAAGGCGTGGCGCGCGTAGTACGCGATGTTCTCTTCCTTCTGCGTCTCGAGATACGCGGTGAGGCCTTCGGTGTCACACCGGTCGAGCACCGGCTGCAGCGCCGCCGATCCCGCCCCCGACCTCTGGTAGAGCGGATCGGTGCCCAGGATGGCGAGGTAGTAGTGCGGTTCCTCGATCTCGTGGTGCGCCTTGTCGAGCGCGTTGAGGAGCCGGACCGCGCCCGCGAGGCGGCGCCCGGCGCGCACGAATGTGGGGAGTCCGCGCAGGTTCGTCAGGAGGTCGCGACGCGGACCACGCGGGTACGCGCCGGGCGGCAGCCACACCGCGCCGCACGCGATCTTGCCCTCGGCGCGCGCGAGCCAGATCTCGCCGAACGGAGTCGCGTCGACGACGCTCGCGCCCATGAAGGTGAGGAGGCCCTTGCTCTGCGAGATCGGGTCGGGCGTGAAGAAGGTGAACAGGGGGTCGGCGTAGAACGCGCGTGCGAGCGCGCCCACGACCGCCGACCGCTCGCCGGGCGTCATGCGTCCGACGTCGTACGTCCGGGCTGCCATTCGGCGAGCGTACGCTGGTTCGATGCCCGCGACCCAGGATCCTGACCGGGCACCTCTCGGGTTGGCCCGGCTCGGTTGGGACGACGCGCTGGCCGCGGCGGCGGCCGCCGACCTCGCGCATTCCGAGGCGACTCCCGCGCGCGTCGCGCGCGTCGACAAGGGTTGGGCGACGGTCATGGCCGCCGCCGGAACGGAGCGAGTGCAACTTGCGGGGCACTCGGTCGCGACGGGTGACTGGATCCTCGTAGACCACGGCAAAGTCGCGGCGACCCTGCCGCGCCGTTCCGCGTTCGTTCGGGGCGACTCGGGTGAGGGCCGCACGCGCCGCCCGCAGGTGGTGGCGGCCAATGTCGATCTCGTCTTCGTCGTGCAGTCGCTGAACAACGGGCCGAACATCCGCCGCCTCGAACGTGAGCTGGTGTTGGCATTCGAGAGCGGCGCCGAGCCCGTCGTGGTGTTGTCGAAGGCCGATCTCGTCGACGCGGCCGACGCGGAGCGCGCCGTGTCGCTCGCCCGTACCGCGGCGGCGGATGTCGAGGTCGTCGTCACGAGCGCGGTGTCGCATACCGGTCTCGATCGGCTCCGTTCCTTGGCGAACCCGGATCGTACGGTCGCACTCATCGGCGCGTCGGGGGTGGGGAAGTCGAGGCTCGTGAATGGTCTCGTCGGCGAGTCGGTGCAAGCGATCGGGGAGGTCCGCGAAGGCGATCAACGCGGCCGGCACACCACAACCGCGCGCGAGCTCGTCGCGCTGCCCGGCGGCGGATGGCTCGTCGACACGCCCGGGCTGCGATCGGTTGCACTGTGGGACGCGGACGAGGGTCTGAGTCGCGTCTTCTCCGACATCGAGGCGCTGGTCGCGCAGTGCCGCTTCTCGAACTGCTCGCACGGTTCCGAGCCGGGCTGCGCGGTGCGGGCCGCGATCGAGCGCGGCAACCTCGATCCCGCGCGCTTCGAGCACTATCAACGACTCGACCGCGAGCTCGACGACAACGCGCGCGCCCGCTAGCAGAAACTCTCGCAATCGTTGCGAGGCCTTGTGGCGGCTAGGAGGGAAGGATCGTGCCGACGCGTTCTGCGATGCGGACGAGGGCGAGCAGCTGACGGCGCTCGCGCCGACGGAACGGATGCCCGTCGCGCCCGACGAGCAAGACGCTGTCACCGCTCGGGAACGGAGCGACTGCGAGATCGTCGGGGCCGGAGTCGCCGGCCGCAACACTGGGTGACGCGGCGGTTCCCGCCGCGAGCGCTTCCAGCACCGAACAATCGGGAATCTCATCGCCGGCCGATGCGAGGGCGATGCGCCCCTGCAACATCACGGCCCAGTCGGCCGCGAACTCGTCGCGCACGCTGTCGACGAGCCGCTGCGTCAACTCGAGGCGCGTGTTCGCGCCGGAGAGGTGCTCGACCGACTCGAGCGCGTCGAGGCGCGGGTCCGGAAACGTCGCGACCTCGCGCCACTCCTCGACGGACGCACCGTCGACCTCTTCGATCTCTCGTATGAGGAGCGCGACCAGATCACGGTCGGGCAGCATCACCGCGAACTCGTCGACGGCTATGTGCTCACTGCGCTCGAGCACGTCGATGCCGACGATGTCACCGCCGATCGCACCGATACGGGACGCCACCAGACCGAGCGCACCCGGCCGGTCGGGCAGCCAGACGCGCACGACGAGACTGGGCACGACTGGCAGGTTACGGCCCGTTCAATAGACGCGAGGTCTCGCAACACGGCGTTCACGAACCCTTCTCGTACACTCGCCCGGTGGAGCGCCTCGGCATCCTCGGCGGCACGTTCGA
>JAUZEI010000011.1 GCA_030839105.1 Actinomycetota bacterium | reverse complement strand
GTGGTATACGAGTGCCTTCATGACAGCTCCTCCTTCTCGTCGGACCGAGTGCGCCCTGCTATCGCATCCACGAACGCGACTTCACGACGCTGAGTTCGGACCAGCGACGACTGATCGGGCCGATGCTCCACGAAGCGAGTGCACCGATCACGACGAGCGCAACGATGCTGACGATGTGGTCATCGACAATGGGATTCGTTGAGTGGGTCGCCTGACCCCCGGCGAACTTGGCGAAGGGCCACGAGGCCAGGTACATCATCGCCAAGATCGTGCAACCGGCAATCGCGGCCGGCCGCAGCGCGACACCGACGACAAGAGCCACGCCGACGCCGAGTAGGCCGAGCATGAACAGCCAATCGACCGCGGTCTCGCCTGCGAGCCAATGGAACGTGCCTTGCAACGGCCCCGAGTTCACGCCGGAGAGAAATCCGGTAGTCGGTGATCCACCGTGGATCCAAGCGCGTCCGACCGGGGTGCTGTAGCCGAGCCCGAACGTCTTGTCGAGAAAGGCCCACAAGAACTCGAAGCCGATCGCCAGACGCACACCGGTGAGGCCGAGCGCGAGAACTCGGCGACTCGCGTGCGTCAGTGTTGTCGCCGGCTGTTCGGACGACGAGTTCTGACGCCCGGTCCCGGAGCGGGCATCCATCGCGTCCTTCGACAGCGCCGGCCCGGAGGCCGATCCATTGAGTGCAGCCGGAACCGGTGCGATTGGGTCAAGAGTCGTGGCCATGAATCCCCTCGAGTTGCGAAGACCGCCGGACGCGAGTCCTCCTTACGCCCAGCATGGGCCCGGCCTCACTCCACGACGAGGGCCAAAGGTCACCTCACCCGCGCCAAAGATCCCATAGGCCCTGACCATCGGGTCATCTGCCCGACGATCTTGACAACGGCGAAGCGCACGTCGCGCGGGCCAGCAGTCCTACAACGGCCCGCGGGTATACCGTGCTCGCGGACTACTGGCGACGCGACCGAGCCCTGGACCCCGGCGTTTTCGCCCCGAGTGAGGGGCAATCAACTGTTGGAAATCTGCATGCCCGTCGGGCAAAGCGAGCCGGTGGCAGCAGCGGCATTTCGTTTGCTCGGCCGGCACCTGACTCAATGACGGACGCTCGGCTGGAGCCACTCTCACACGAGACCTGTTTGCGCCTCCTGCGAGAGGGAACAGTTGGTCGCATCGCGTTCGTGTCCGACGGCGACCCGCTCATTCTTCCGGTGAACTATCGACTCGTCGAGCCGTCGTCGGGCCCCATCGTCGCGGTGCGAACCCGACCGGGCACGGCCATCGACGCCGCGCCCAGCTCTGTCGCATTTGAGATCGATTCCATCGATGCCGTGCACCATCAGGGTTGGTCGGTGCTGGTGCAAGGCAGACTTCTCCATGCGACTCCGACGTCCCCGGAGTTTCGTGAGCTCTACGACCCAAAGTCATGGGTCGCCGACGTGGAGTCGTGGCTCCTCATCGACCCGTGGGCCATGAGCGGCCGAGAGCTCCATGGAGCCGAGGGCGTTTGGCCATTCCATCCCGGCGGATACCTCTAGGTCACCCGACCGCGCGCGCTCTCCGTGGAGGAGGCGTTGCCGCAACCGGCTGTCCGATGCTCAGGCGAGTCGTTCGAGAAGTTGCGCCCACTGCTCGAGGTGGCGATCGCCGATGAAGTTGTCTCGAGCGCGGTCGTGCGCGGCGGTGCCCATCTGCTGTGCCTGTTCGGGGTCGGCCAGGAGCGCGCGCACGGCGCGGGCGTATTCGTCGAGACTCGTTGGGTCGACGAGCGATCCGGTGTGGTCCGGGATGATCTGATCGACGATGCCGCCGACGCGGCTGCCGACGACGGGTCGGCTCTTCCACATGGCTTCGGTGACGGTCAGTCCGAAGCCCTCGGCCAGACTCTTTTGCACGACGACCGCCGCGTGGCGTTGGAGTGCGTTGACGATAGAGGCGGCCTCGTCGGGGTCGGTCATCGGCACGCAGACGAGGTGAATGCGTGAGCGGACTGTGTCAGGCAATCGGCTCCAGGTGTCGAGGCAAGCGTGCAGCACGTCGTCGGCTTCCGGGTCGTCGGCGACGCCGCTAGTTGCGGGACCGGTAAGGACGAGGTGCGCATCCGTATGCGGAGCGATGGATTCCGCGAAGCCGATCATGACGCCGCGCATGTCTTTCATGACGTCCCAGCGGGACGCCTGCAACACGATCGGGACATCTGACGGAGCGGGACCGGTTCCCAAGAGATCGACCGAGCGTTCGACGATTCCCCTCGATCCGTCCCGGCGCGGGAACGACACCGCAGGACGGACGTCGTTTCCGTCCAGGATCCCGACGTGACGCAACACGCGCATGACCTGCGTCCCGTCCATGGGCTCGTTCTTCGCGGAGAAGGGATCGATCGAGGGCGCGATGACTGCGAGACGATCCGCGGGCACCCATGCGGGCGCAAACTGCGCGCGCGAGAACACATAGGCGTCGAGGTTGTCGAGGTAGGTTCGCAAGAACGCCCAGCCTCGTTCGGAGTATTGGTTGGGCGTGTCGATGCCAACGTGGCAGCGCCACACGACTTTCACGTCCGGTACCGTGAGGTGCCGCGTCAGCGCCGCGGTTTGCGGATCGTGCAACACGACGAGATCGCCGGCCGCGAGGACGCGGCGCAGGCGCGCGACGTTTCGCAGGGTGATCTCCTCGTAGTGCCGGCGTTCTGCGTCGCCGAGGGGACCCCCGTCCCCTGCAGTTCCGTACAGATGGTTGTGGATGCGCTTGGTGATCTCGAAGAACCGGGCGTCGCCTTCGATGACGATCCAGCGAGCATCGATGTCGGCGCCGCGGGCGTACGCAAGCAATGTCTGCAAGAGTTCAGCGACGCCGCCACCAGTCGCGGTCGAGTTCACGTTTATTACGCGCCGTCCCGCGAGCCGCACCCGCGCGGTCTCTGCGGTACGCGCGAATCGCTGAGCGCGATCAGAGCCGAGCAGTCCGGCGAGCCGTTCCAGCGCCACGGGCTGGACCTGCACTTCGTCCAGATCAGAAGGCACGCGACTGCGACCTCAGTTGTGGACGGCTTGATCGGTGTGCAAGTTATCGATTCGTGGTCGCCAACACGCTGCGCAGCGGTTGAGCCCTTCGCGATGCAAGTAGGGGACCTTCCCTTTCATCGAGCCGCGGAGGCACAATCGTGTGCGACGCGTGGCAGGACCGTACTCCCGTCCGTCGCGGGACTGTCGAGCAAGGAGACAACATCGTCAACCCGCGGCGCCACTACTCGGCGCTCCTTTGCCCGACAAACCGCCTGGTCGCATCGGCGACACGAACTGTCTGGAAAGGGACCCACGGCACCAGTAACCGGCCAAAGGTCCCTGGATCGTCGGCGCCGGAGGGCGCACGCTCGCGTCCTGAGCTGAACTGGTCGGCTGCGTTCGCACCTCTGACCGCGGGCGACTTGTGGGCACGACAGGGGTCGATCAAGGGATGGAGACACTGTGACGAGTCGTGGACTCGACGTCCTAGGACGCGATGAATGCATCAATCTGCTTCGGACCAACTCTTTCGGTCGAGTCGGAGTGAAGATCGCCGACGACCCCGTAATTCTTCCGGTCTTCTACGGGATGTTCGACGATGAGGTCGTGTTCCGGACCGACCCGGGAACGAAGTTGATTGCGGCTGTGCTCGAAACGCGAGTCGCGTTCGAGGTGGATGACCGAAGCGATGGTTGGAGCGTGCTCGTCATTGGTCATGCGCACGAGGTGCGACATCCGTCGCCGGAAATGACTGCGATACAGGCACCACTGGGCGACATTTGGCCCGCGGGCGAACGAGCCCGCTTCGTGCGGATCGATATCGACCGGATCAGCGGCCGCCACTTGGTGCGCCCCCCAAAACAGACCGCCCCGGCATAGGTGACCAATCCACTGTTCCGAGGCCTGGCAATCCTCGATCATTGGATGGACACCGGCGCAAAGCCGGATCGTCGCGACGCATATAGGTGACGGTCGCGCAAGGAGAGCCGGGTCTAGGACTGAAGGCCGCTGACGATGTCCGGCTGTGGTACACACGCCCGGAGTGAGCGACGATCGTCAGGCGAACCCGCTGGTCGAGACGAAGCTGCACATCCCGTCGCCGCGGCGCAACCTGGTGACGCGCCCGAGGTTGCAGGTGCGCTTGGCGGGCGCAGCCGACGCGAAGTTGATTCTCGTCTCGGCTCCCGCCGGTTTCGGCAAGACCACGCTCGTCACGTCATGGCTGAGTACGGTCGCCGGCGACGGTGCCGCGGTGGCGTGGGTCTCCCTCGACGAGCGCGACAACGATCCGGCGTTGTTCTGGCCTTACGTCCTCGCGGCGCTCGAGTCGGCGGTGCCCGGTCTCGGCGCGAACGCACGCGCGCTCTTGGATACGGCGGGCGCGCCCGCGGATGCCGTACTGGCGACCCTGGTCAACGAACTGCACGGCGTCAATCGGGACGTCTTCGTCGTCCTCGACGACTTCCATGTCATCGATCACCACGACGTGCAGGAAGGCCTGACGTACCTCCTCGACCACCTGCCTGAGCGTGCGCACCTCGTGCTGACGAGCCGGGCCGATCCACCGCTGCCGCTGCCGCGCCTGCGGGTGCGCGGCGAACTGTTGGAGATCAGGGCTGCTGATCTGCGCTTCACCAACGACGAGGCGGCGGCGTACCTGAACGGCGCGATGGGCCTCGCGCTGACGGCCGCCGACATCGCCACGTTAGAGGCGCGCACCGAGGGTTGGATCGCCGCGCTGCAGCTCGCGGCGCTGTCGATGCAGGGACGGGAGGACGTCGCGGACTTCATTGCCGGCTTTGCCGGCGACGATCGCTTCATCGTGGACTACCTGGCGGGCGAGGTGCTGCAACGCCAGCCGGAATCGGTGCGGCGATTCTTGCTGCAGACGTCGGTGCTCGACCGTCTCCAGGGATCGCTGTGCGACGCGGTCACGGGCACGACGGGAGGCAAGGCGGCGCTCGATGCGTTGAATCGGGAGAACCTGTTCGTGATTCCGCTCGACGATCGGCGCGAGTGGTACCGGTACCACCACCTCTTCGCCGATGTGCTGCGCGCGCGGCTCCTGGACGAAGACCCGCACGCCCCGGCGGAGCTGCATCGCCGAGCCGCCGACTGGTTCGCCGGGCACGGCGATCCGTCCAGCGCGATCCGGCACGCGCTCGCGGCCGGCGATGTCGACCGGGCTGCCGACGTCGCCGAGATGGGGCTGCCGGAGCTTCGCCGCAGCCGGGAGGACGCGACGATGCGCGCCTGGGTGCAGCTCATCCCCGAGGACGTGGTGCGCCTCCGGCCGGTGCTCGCCATCGGCTTCGTGGGCGCCCTGATGTCAACCGGCGCGCTGGATCGCGTCGACGACTACCTGCGCGGCGCCGAGCAGTGGCTGGCGCTGACGCCCACCGCTCGCGACGCCGCGGGCATGATCGTCGTCGACGACGCGCAGCTGCGGACATTGCCGGGCGCGATCGAGATGTACCGCGCCGCGCTCGCGTTGATGGCCGGCGATATCGTCTGCACGGTCGACCATGCTCGACGCGTGCTCACCGTCGCGGCGGATGACGACGATATGGGCCGGGCCGCCGCGTACGCGCTGCTCGGGCTCGCGGCCTGGTCCGAGGGTGACCTCGATAGTGCCTTCGCCGACTACACCGACTCTATTGCGAGGATGCGACGCGCCGGCCACATCGCTGACATCCTCGGGTGTTCCATTGCGATGGCCGACATCCGCGTTGCCCAAGGGCGGCTGCGCGACGCGCAACGTCTCTACGAGCAAGGCTTGCAGCTGGCTGCCGATTACCAGGCCGGTCCGTTGCGCGGCACCGCCGACATGTACGTCGGTCTCGCCGAGATCCTGCGCGAGCGCGACGACCGCGAGGCCGCGGCGGAACAGCTGCAGCGCGCCCAGGAGCTCGAACTATTCGGTACGCGCCAGTATCCCTACCGTTCGCGGGCGGTGCGCGCCGGACTACAACTGGCCGCGGGCGATACGGCCGGCTGCCTCGAGTTGTTGGAAGAAGCCGAACAGGTCTACGACACCGACTTCTCCCCCGCCGTGCGTCCGATCGGCGCTCGCCGGGCGCGCGCGTATGTCCTGCAAGGCGACGTCAACGCGGCGCGCGCCTGGGTGCGGGAGCGCAACCTGTCGACCGACGACGAGCTGCGCTACGTCACCGAGTTCGAGCACATCACGTTGGCGATCGTCCGTATCAACGACGCACCCGGCGAACGCGACCTGCAGCAAGTGGGTGCGATGCTCGACCGCCTGCTCGCGTCGGCCGAAGCCGGCGGCCGCGGCAGCAGCGTGATCGAGATCCTCGCGGTGCAGGCGCTCGCCTTCGACGCGCGCGGCGACACGCCCCGCGCGCTCGACGCGCTCCGACGCGCCCTAACGCTCGCCGAGCCCGAGGGCTACGTCCAGGTTTTCGACTCCCTCGGTCCGCGGCTAAGCGCGCTGCGGGAAGCGCTCGTGACGGGATCGGCCCGGCCCCACCCGAAGCAGCAGCAGGGGCTTGTCGACCCGCTCAGCGAGCGCGAGCTCGACGTGATGCGGCTGTTGCGCAGCGATCTCAGCGGACCTGACATCGCGCGCGAGCTCATGGTGTCGCTGAACACCATGCGCACGCACACGAAAAACATCTACACAAAGCTCGGTGTGAACAACCGCCGGGAGGCGGTCCGCCGGGCCGAGGAGCTGGGTCTTTAGGCCAGGTCCGAATCACCAGGACCAATCACCACATGTGGCGATGTGCGCTCACCACATTGGTTCGTACGTTGCGTTCGTGCAGTACGAGATCCGAGTCAAGGGACATCTGGACTCCCGGTGGGCGGCCTGGTTCGACGGGCTGAGCCTGACCAGGGCGGACGACGGGACGACCGTCATCCGCGGCCCGATCGTCGACCAGGCCGCACTGCACGGCTTGCTCCAGAAGCTGCGCGACATCGGCGTCCCGCTGATCGCGTTGACGCAGCTCCGACCCGAAGGGGAATGACATGGAAACCACCAACACCCGCAAGCTCGCCATGGCCGCGGGCGTGCTCTACCTCGTGACGTTCGTGGCCTCGATCCCGACCCTCGGGCTCAAGGCTCCGTTGGTCGACCACCCCGACTGGATCCTCGGCCACGGCAGCGACACCGGCGTGATCCTCGCTTGCCTGATGGACTTCGTGTGCG
>JAUZEI010000640.1 GCA_030839105.1 Actinomycetota bacterium | reverse complement strand
GTCGAGCCGTGGAAGCGCGCGTCGCCGAAGGAGAAGACCCCGCCGTCGGCGGCGACGAACCAGTAGCCGTGGCCGCTCCGGGTAACGGCCAGGTCGAGCACGCGCGCGTTGAGCAACGTGCCGCCGGTAGAGCCGTAGAAGTGCGCGTCGCCGAAGGTGAAGATGCCGCCGTCGGCGCCGAGGAGGATGTAGCCGCGTCCGGTCGGCGTGGCAGCCATTCCGACGATCGCCGAGTTGAGCGCCACACGGCGCATGTCGCCGTGCGCGGTCGCGTCGCCGTAGGTGAACACGGCACCGTTCGCGGCGACGAGCCAATAGCCGCGGCCCGACGGCGTGCGCGCCGATGCCACGACGGGCGACCCACTGCCGCCGGCCGTGCCGCTCACGGCGGCGTAGCCGTGCGCGGCGCCGAACGCGCCGACGTTCCCGTCGGGACCGACGACCCAGTACCCGGCGCCGGGAACTGCGAGGCTCGCGACACGCGGGATGCCGACTGCGCCGGAATCGGGCGCGGACCCGACGAGACCGACGCTGATCAGAGCGACACTCGTGGCCATCACCGACAGCGACCGGTGAGTTCGTCCGTGCCGGTTCGACCGGGTCTCGAGGGACGCCGTCCTGGCGCTCCGAGAGAAGGGCTGCATACGGGTCCTCTCCATGGCGGCGCGCGCCACCTGTGACCCGCGCCGTGCCCCCTGTTCGACGAAACTTGCCCCGCGTCGGAGGATCCGGCACAGATCCGGCGGTTATCCCGCCCTCGCCGCACCCCGGGGTCCGGGCCGACTACGACGCGAGGCGCCTCGGCGTGCGCAGCGACCGGTTGCCGACGCGGTGCGGAAGCGAACGCACGACCGCGACGGCCGGCGCGTGTTCCGTGTCGAGCCATCCGCACGAGGCACACACGGGTGAGCCCGCGCCGGCGCCGAAGAACGCCACGCACGCCTCGAAGGCCGTGTGCACCAGCTCTTCTTCTTGCTCGTCGATCAGCTCGTTGCGAGGGATGGTCTGCATGGATCGCAGCATGGCAGGGGGGTGTGACAGCGAACGGGGCCGGGGGCGCCGAGCCGGAGGCGGGCGGAGGGTACTAGCGGGGAACTTGACCGGTCCGGGCGGCCCGAGCCGCGTACCGCACCCGGAGGTCGTCGTCGTTGCGATGGCGGTCGACCGTCTGCTCGGCGCGACCCACGCCGATCTGCGCCAGCCCGCGGAGCGCGTAGTACCGCACACATGCGTCCGTGTCGGAAAGCGCGCGCTCGTAGAGCAACCGGAGGTCGGGCCGGGCCGCGTGGCTCATCGCCCGAAGCGCGGCGCGTCGCACCGCCCGGGACGAGTCGTCGAGCGCACGCGTCCACGGCTTCGTGACCAGATTGGGGTCGACGAATTCCAACCGCTCGACCGCGAGCGCCCGGATCGCGGCGTCGGGCGAGCTCGTCGCGTCGAGCAATCGGGCGCGGTCGCGCCCTTGGACACGTCGAGCGCGCCGAGCTCGCCGACGGCGCGCTCGTGCTGACGATCGGTGTGCGCGACCCGCGGCGGCGCGAACGCCGACGTCACCGTGTCGAACACGTCGAGCAGCAGGTCGGGCCAGCGGTCCGGATCGTCGAGCGCGATCGTCACCGAACCCTTCTCGATGCGCACGACTTCGATGTCGTCGAACTGGCGGAACAGCGCGGCGACGGCCGCGGAGGATCCTTGATCGTCGCGGGTGAAGCGACCGGCCCGTCCACTCATCCCGGGCCCGGTCACGAAGCGCAACGCGGCGGGGTCGCGCGCGGCCTCGACCAGGACGAGGTCCTCGAACGTGTCGCCGAGCGTTCGCTCGTGCGGCGACGAGGTGGGCTCGGCGACATCGATTACTTCGGCGGGGCGCGCGTCGACCGGCGCGGGTGCCCGGCGCGCCGGCCGCATTCGGGTCCGCCCCGGGAACCGCTGCGACCTCGACCCGGAACGTCGACGACCGCCAGCCGAAGCTCAACCGGATCCCGGGGGCCAGCTCCTCTTCGGTCCATCCCGAGCCGGGACCGACGAGTCCGGCGAGCCCGCCGTCGTCCTCGACGGTCCACGGACCCTCGGAGAAGAAACCGCGCAACTGCGCGCGGGCGCGATCGACGAGCGTGATGGGCATTCGTCCGAAGCACGCGCGCGAGACGCGCTCGACGGCCGTCTGGGTGAGCCCGGCCCGGGCGATACGGAGTCGGGCCGCGTCACGCTCCTGGGCCACGGGCGAATCGTACGCTCGTCACACCTGGACCGAGTGACCGTCTTTCCATTCGCGCAGGACGAGATAGTGACCCTTCAACGCCGCGTGGTCCCAGACTCCGAATCCGATGAGTGTGCCTTCGTGGCCGGAGCTCGAAGGCAACTGCTTCACGCGGCGTAGACCGTCGGCGATCCCGGCCCGCGTGAGGTGCTCGGACGCCGCGATGCCTTCACCGAGCAGGCGTCCCATGTCGTATGCCGCGCACCCGATCGGCCCACCGGCGGCGTGCGGTGAGATCTCGCCGAGCCGAGCGCGCATCCGGTTGTCGTCGGCGATCGTGTCGATGTACTCCCAACCCGCGTAGCCGTCGCGCCAGTCGGGACGCGCGTAGCCGAACATCAACGCCGAGTTCGCGAGCACGGGCACCTTCCAGTCGAGCGAGGCGAGCGCGAGCGCGACCGCGCGCGACGAGACGCCGAGGCCGAGGTAGATGAGGACGTCAGGCTCCGACTGGCGCAGGCGGTCGACAGGTCCGGTCGCGTCCTCGGTGAGTGCCGAGATACTCGCGGTGCCGGTGACCTCGAGCCCGAGGCGGGAGCGCGCCGATTCGAAGTATTCGGCATAGCGCCGGCCGACGGGCGACTGGTCGAAGATCACGGCTGCGCGCCCAAGGCCGCGCGTGACCATGCGTTGCGCGAGGACGGGCGGCTCCTCTTCGAGCGAGCCGACCTGGTAGTGGAACATCCATTCGGATCGCGTTCGCTCACCGCCCGAATAGTTGATGGCGGGAATGCGCGCCGCGTCGCAGAGCGGCGCCGCGATCAACGCGTTGTCGGAGATCGATGGTCCGATGATCGCGACGACGTCTTCGTCGACGAGCTCCGCGAATGCGCGCGTTACCGCGGCTTCACTGCCCGACGGGAGACCGCGCGACTGTCGTTCGACGAGCTCGATGTCGCGATCGAGGCGGCCGGTCGCCGCAACCTCGTCGATGCCGAGCCGCAGTGTCTTCTCGAGCAGGTCACCCATTTGCGGGAAGTCGTAGAGCAGCCCAATACGTACCGGAAGCGCCGAGGTGTTTGCCATCGCCGTATCCTTTCACGATGCTGCGCGAGAACGTCGAGCGGATCGCGGGAGACGCGGTCCACGCCGCGTGGCGCGAGATCGAGAGGCTCGGCGCGATGGGTCCGCGTCATCGGCGGGCGCGCGCGTTCCACACGTTCGGTGCCGGCAGCATGATCGCCTTCCCGCAAACGGTGCTCTTCGGTGAGGGTCGGATTTCGCTCGGTCGAGGCACCACCATCGGACCGCTCGCGAGCATCAGCGCGGGTATGCCTTCACAAGCGGACATGCGCGGCGAGCCGGTCATCACGATCGGCGACCGCTGCACGTTGGGCAAGGGCATCGGCATCGTCGGGCACGAACGCGTCGAGCTCGGCGACGACATCTGGACCGGCCACTACGTCTACATCACCGATCAGAATCACGGTTACGACGATGTCGACCTGCCCATCGGTGTGCAGATGTGGACGAACGAGCCGGTGTCGATCGGCGCGGGCAGTTGGTTGGGCCACGGCGCGATCGTGCTCCCGGGCTCGCGCATCGGCCGCCACGTCGTCGTCGCCGCAGGCGCGGTCGTCGCCGGCCTCGAGACCCCCGACTTCTGCGTGATCGCGGGAGTCCCGGCGCGCGTGGTGCGCCAGTACGTCGCAGGGGA
>JAUZEI010000637.1 GCA_030839105.1 Actinomycetota bacterium | reverse complement strand
ACGAACGTTGTCGACGTGGTCATCCCGTTGTTGCACGGGCCGTATGGCGAGGACGGAACCGTGCAGGGAGTGCTCGAGCTCGCGGGGCTCCCGTACGTCGGCGCGGGGGTACTCGGCTCCGCGGTCGCGATGGACAAGATCGCGATGAAGCGCATGTTCGCGGCGGCCGGCCTCGAGACGGCCCGCTCCCTCGCGTTGCGCGACGGCCACGACGTCGACGAGTTCGTCGGTCGCGTCGAGACGGAGCTCGCGTTCCCGTGTTTCGTGAAGCCGGCGAACATGGGCTCCTCGGTCGGAGTCAGCAAGGCGCGCAACCTCGCGGAGTTGCGCGCCGCGATCGAGCACGCGTTCACGTTCGACGAGTGGATCCTCGCCGAGGAGATGGTTCGGGGCCGCGAGATCGAGGTGGGGATCCTCGGCGACGACCCGCCGGTCGCGTCGCTGCCGGGCGAGGTAGTCCCCGCGGCCGACTTCTACGACTACGCCGACAAGTACGAGGACGGCAAGGCCGAGCTGCGAGCGCCCGCGCCCCTCAGTCCCGAGCAGACCGCGGAGGTGCAGCGCCTCGCCGTGGTCGCCTTCGACGCGTGCCGAGTCGAAGCGATGGCCCGCGTCGACTTCTTCCTCCGCCGCGACGGTGTGTTCATCGTCAACGAGGTGAACACCATCCCGGGATTCACCCCGATCTCGATGTATCCCCGGCTGTGGGAGGTGTCCGGGGTGCCCTACGCCGAGCTCCTCGACCGCCGGATCGATCTCGCGATCGCCCGTTCCCAACGCCGCGCCGGGCGCCGCGGAAGGCAACGTTGATGGGTCGCTAGCGCTTCGCCTGCTTTTCCTCGGCTCGGCCGCGACGGCCTTTGTCTCCCGCAGGCTCCGCTGTCGCTCCTGAGGTATATCGGTACGATTCGAGCGCGTCGCCGAGGCCTCGTTTCCGAGGAGCTCGTCCGAGGAGCGTCCCGAGGAGTTGGTATGGCCGTCAGCGCGTACATCCTGATCCAGACCGAGGTCGGGAAGGCCTCGGCTGTCGTCGAGTCGTGCCGGGCGCTCGCCGGAGTGGTGCAGGCGGACGATGTGACGGGGCCGTATGACGTGATCCTGCGCGCCGAGGCCTCGTCGATCGACGAGCTCGGCAAGATGGTCGTGTCACAGGTCCAGCTTGTCGACGGGATCACCCGCACGTTGACCTGTCCGGTCGTCCACCTATAGGCCGTTTTCGCCGGGCAATGTCCCCGGCGAATCTGAGGTGCGGTTTACGCCGGGACCGTGGTGCGGCCTACCCTTACTCGTCTATGGCTTCCACGCCCGAGACCGTGCCGACCGCCAACCGCAAGCTGCTCGAATGGGTCGAGGGCTGGGCCTCGATACTGCAGCCCGAATCGGTGTACTGGTGCGACGGTTCGGAAGAGGAATACGCCAACTTGTGCGCGCAGCTGGCCGCGTCCGGCACGTTCACGCCCCTCGACCCGGCGAAGCGGCCGAACAGTTTTTACGCGCGCAGTGATCCGGGTGATGTCGCCCGGGTCGAGGACCGCACGTTCATCTGCAGCGAACGCGAGATCGACGCGGGACCCACCAATCACTGGCGCGATCCGTCCGAGATGCGTCAGGAGATGCTCGCACTCTTCGCCGGTGCGATGCGTGGACGCACGCTGTACGTGGTGCCGTTCTCGATGGGTCCGCTCGGTTCGCCGATCGCGCACATCGGCGTCGAGCTCACCGACTCCGCGTACGTCGCGGCGAGCATGCGCACGATGACACGCATGGGCAAAGGCGCGCTCGACGTGCTGGGCGCCGACGGCGAGTTCGTTCCGTGCGTGCACTCCGTCGGGATGCCGCTCGAGCCCGGTCAGCCCGACGTGCCGTGGCCGTGCAACAACGAGCACAAGTTCATCGTGCACTTCCCCGAGACGCGTGAGATCCAGTCGTACGGATCGGGTTACGGCGGCAACGCGCTGCTCGGCAAGAAGTGCTTCGCGCTGCGCATCGCGAGCGTCATGGCGCGCGACGAGGGTTGGCTCGCCGAGCACATGCTCATCCTCAAGTTGACGAGTCCGCAGGGCGACGTGCGTTTCGTCGCGGCCGCGTTTCCGAGCGCGTGCGGCAAGACGAACCTCGCAATGCTCGTCCCGACGCTGCCCGGCTGGAAGGCCGAGACGGTCGGCGACGACATCTGCTGGATGAAGTTCGGCGCCGACGGCCGGCTGTACGCGATCAACCCCGAATACGGGATGTTCGGCGTCGCGCCCGGTACGGGTCTCGACACGAACGCGAACGCGGTCGCCGCGCTCACGCGCAACACCGTCTTCACGAACGTGGCGCTCACCGACGACGGCGACGTGTGGTGGGAGGGCATGACCCCCGACCCGCCCGCGCACTGCACCGACTGGAAGGGCAACGACTGGACGCCCGCGTCCGAGGCCCCGGCCGCGCATCCCAACAGTCGCTTCACCGCGCCGCTCTCGCAGGTGCCGTGCGTCGCGCCCGAGTGGGAAGACCCGAAGGGTGTGCCGATCTCGGCCATCCTCTTCGGAGGGCGGCGCCGGAGCACCGTGCCGCTCGTGACCGAGGCCTACAACTGGCAGCACGGCGTGTTCCTCGGTTCCATCATGGGTTCGGAGACGACTGCGGCTGCGGCCGGCGCGGTCGGCAACCTGCGGCGCGACCCCTTCGCGATGGTGCCGTTCTGCGGTTACAACATGGGCGACTACTTCGGCCACTGGTTGAAGATGGGCGAATCGGCCGACGCCGACAAGCTGCCCAAGCTGTTCTACGTCAACTGGTTCCGTAAGGACGCCGACGGCAAGTTCCTCTGGCCGGGCTACGGCGAGAACAGTCGGGTCCTGGCCTGGGTGTTCGCACGGTGCGCGCACGACGCCGCGGCACGCGACACCGCGATCGGGCGGCTGCCGAGCGCCGACGCGCTTCCCACCGGGGGACTCCAGCTCGCGCCGGGTGCCCTCGCCGAGTTGCTTTCGGTCGACGAGGACGAATGGCGCGCCGAGCTCCCCCTGATCGAGGAGCACTACGCGAAGTTCGGGGACCGGCTCCCCACCGCCCTGCACGACGAGCTCGACGCTCTCGCCAAGCGCCTCGCCGAATAGGGACCGACCCCTGAACGCGCCGCCGTGAACCTGGTCGGGTGGATCGTCGTCGGCTTCGTCGCCGGCGCCCTGGCCCGCGCCGTCACGGGTGGCGGCTGGAATCTCGGCTGCCTCGGCACCATCGTCGTCGGTGTGGTGGGCGGCCTGATCGGCGGGTCACTGTTCAATGCGGCCGGCGACGAAGGGATCGGCGACTTCGGACTGCGCTCGATCTTCGTCGCGTTCGTCGGCGCGGTGGTGCTGCTCGCCCTCGTCGGACTCGTGTCGGGTCGCGGCGTCCGAGGCCGCCGCCGCCGCTATTGACGCGCCGCGCCCGTGAAGCCCCCAGGCGAAGCTCTAGATCCGAACTGCTAAATGTCCGCGGTGGGGATTCCGAGGTCGACCTCGGAACCGGTGCGCACGTGCGTGGCGTGGCCGTCGACATCGAGGTCGAAGATGATCCGCTGGCCCTGGCGGAGCATCCGGAACAGCGATCCTTGCAGGGCGTCGGTCGCGAGCACGAGCTCCGACCGATCTACGTCGAGCACGACGATTCCTTCGCGCGTGGCCGGGTCGTACATCTTCACGGTGCCTTGCATGTCGCTCCCGATGCTTCGCGCTCGTGATGCCGCGCCGTTGCCGTGCCGGGCCGACGACCTAGGCCTTGACGACCTTGCCCGCCTTCAGGCATGACGTGCAGACGTTCACGCGCTTGGGCGTGCCGTTCACGATCGCCCGTACCCGTTGGATGTTCGGGTTCCAGCGGCGCTTGGTACGACGGTGGGAGTGGCTGACACTCATGCCGAAGATCGGCTTCTTGGCACACACGTCGCAAACAGAGGACATTGTCCGGAGCACCTTTGGATCGAGCGTCTGTAGAGCACGAAAAGGCTAGCACCCCGGTACTCTGACGCCCGATGCCGACGCTGACCTGCTTGTCTGCTGCCGACCTGCGCCAAGCGGTGCTCCGGTTCCGGGACGCGCTGCGCGCGCACCAAGAGGAACTGAACCGGCTCAACGTATATCCCGTCCCCGACGGCGACACGGGCACGAACATGGCGCTCACCCTCGAATCGGTGAGCGCGGAGTTGAGGACCGCGGAGTCGATGGACGAGGTCTGTCACGCCGTGAGCCGGGGCTCGCTGATGGGTGCGCGCGGCAACTCAGGGGTGATCACGTCCCAGATCCTCCGCGGACTCGTCGAGGGATTCCGGGCGCTCGAGACGGTCGAGGCCACGGATTTCCGGGCGGGGCTGCGCCAGGGTTCCGACGCCGCGTACCAAGCGGTGATGCGTCCGGTCGAGGGCACGATCCTCACCGTCGTGCGCGAATCGGCGGAGGCGGTCGAGGCGCTCGTCGGCGAGCTCACGCTCTCGTCATTGCTCGAAGCCGCGTACGACGCGGCCTGCGCGTCGGTCGAGCGCACACCCACGCTGCTTCCTGCCCTGCGCGACGCGGGCGTCGTCGACGCCGGCGGCAAGGGATTCACGCTGCTGCTCGCCGCGCTGTTGGAGGTCGTGTCGGGCCGCGCCATCCCGGAACCCGAGATCGTCAACGCGCCGGCGGTCGTCACCGCGCACCTCTCGGGCGACGATGTGTCGAGCCTGCGCTACGAGGTGATGTATCTCCTCGAAGCCGAAGACGACACGATGCCCGCGTTCCGCAATACGTGGGGCGCGATCGGCGACTCGATCGTCATCGTCGGCGGCGACGGTCTCTGGAACTGTCACATCCACACCAACGACATCGGTGGCGCGGTGGAAGCCGGGATCGACGCGGGTCGGCCCCGCAAGATCCACATCACCGACCTGATCGAACAGGTGGAGGAAGAGCGTTGGGTGCGCGAGGCCGACGTGCTCGCCGACCTCGACGAGTTCGCCGACCAGACCGTCGTGACGACCGCGGTCGTCGCCGTCGGTGTGGGGGAAGGCATCCGGCGCATCCTCACCAGCCTCGGCGTGCAGCAGGTCGTCGCAGGTGGGCAGTCGATGAACCCTTCGACCGCGCAGATACTCGAGGCGGTCGAGATGTGCCGGGCCGACTCCGTCATCGTTTTGCCCAACAACAAGAACATCGTGGCGGTCGCCAAGCAGGTCGACACGCTCAGCGACAAGCAGATCGCGGTGATCGCCACGCACAGCGTCCCGGAAGCGCTCGCCGCGCTCGTCGAGTACGACCCCAACGCGACCGTCGACGACAACGCCGCCGCGATGCAGGACGCGCTCGGTCGCGTGCGCACGGGCGAGGTGACGCAGGCGGTACGCGACGCCGCGGTCGACGGTAAGCAGGTTCGCTCCGGTGATTGGATCGCGCTTGCGCGCGACGGCGTGGTCGGTTCCGCGAGCTCGCCCGCCGACGCGGTGTGCAAGCTCCTCGACGTCCTGGTCGACGACGACAGCGAGATCGTCACCGTGTTGGTCGGTTGCGACGCGGCCGCCAAGGACACGGAACGGATCCGTGAGCACATCGAGTACACGTTCCCGAACCTCGAGGTCGAGTTCCATGACGGCGGCCAGCCCCTCTATCCGTACCTGGTAGGGGTGGAGTAAACGGGCGTGCCCACCGGTGATCCGCCGCTCACGCTGGCCGATCTGCGCGAGATCCCGCTCGAGCGGTTGAAGGGTGTCGGGCCCGCGCTCGAGAAGCGCCTGGCCGACATGGAGCTGCACAACGTCCTCGATCTCCTGCAGCACTATCCGCGCCGCTGGGTCGACCGGACGAAGAAGATCGACATCGCCGACCTGGCGGTGGGCGAGGAGGCGACCGTGTTCGCCGAGGTGCGCACCATCCACGGCCGGCGTACGCGTCAAGGTCGCGCGCTGGTCGAGGCCGTCGTGCACGACGGCAGCTCGATGCTGACGATCACATTTTTCAACCAGGCGTGGCGCGAGAAGCAGCTGAGTGTCGGGACGGAGGCGTCGTTCTTCGGCAAGCTCGACGTATACCGCGGGAAGCGCCAGATGACGAACCCCGTCGTCGACGTCGTCGGTCGGGCAGGTGTCGCCGACGAGAAGACGGGCGTGATCGTCCCCGTCTACCCGCAGTCGGGCAAGGCCGAGGTCTTCACCTGGCAGCTCCGCGCCCTCGTCTCCGATGCGCTCGCCAAGTGCCGGGCGCGCGGCTTCGCCGATCCGCTCGACGAGTCCATCCTCGATCGTGACGACCTCGTCGACCGCGACACCGCGCTACGCGCCATCCACCGCCCCGAGTCGATGGGGGAGCTCGGCGCGGCCAAGAACCGATTGATCTTCGACGAGTTCCTGCGCATGCAGGTCGGCCTGGTCGCGCGCAAGCGGGCGTTCGAGGCCGAGGAATCGGGGATCCGCCACGAGGTGGACGGACCGCTCGTCGACGCGTTCATCGCGGCTCTGCCGTTCGATCTCACCGGCGACCAGAAGCAGGCCCTGGACGAGATCACGCATGACCTCGCGGGACCCGCACCGATGCATCGGCTCCTGCAAGGCGACGTCGGCTCGGGCAAGACCGTCGTCGCACTCGCCGCGCTGCTCGTCGCGGTGCAGGGCGGGTACCAGGGCGCGTTCATGGCGCCGACGGAAGTGCTCGCCGAGCAGCACTATCTCGGCTCACTCCGACTCCTCGAGGG
>JAUZEI010000635.1 GCA_030839105.1 Actinomycetota bacterium | reverse complement strand
TGGTGCTCCCAGACGGTGTCGGCCCGTTCCAGGACGTACGGGATCCAGCCGATCTGACCTTCGGAATACGCGAGCTTCAGCTTCGGGAACTCGATGAGCTTGGCCGAGAACAGCCAGTCGGCGAGCGACGCCATGGAGTTGTTGAACGCGAGCGTGCCGCCGACCCCGCCCGGGGCGTCGGGCGACGCGGCCGGATTCGTCGACGACGATCCGATGTGCATGCACAGCGTGACGCCGGTGTCGTTGCACACGCGGAAGACCGGATCCCAACCGCCGCTGTGGATCGTCGGCAGCTTCAGGTGGTGGGGGAGCTCGCTGAAGCAGAACGCGCGCACCCCCCGATCGGCATTGCGCCGGATCTCGGCGGCGGCGAGCTCGACGTCCCACAGCGGCATGATGCAGAGCGGGATGTTGATCCCGTCCGAAGGGGCGCACCACTCCTCGACCATCCAGTCGTTGTACGCCTTGACGCACGCGAGCCCGAGCGCCTTGTCGTCGGCCTCGTAGAACGTCTGGCCGCAGAAGCGCGGGAACGTGGGGAACGGCAACGACCCGTCGACCCAGTTCTGTTCGAAATCCTTCATACGCGCGTCGCGCTCGTAACAGCCGGGCCGCATCTCGTCGTAGGTCAGCGCCTCCATCACCATCTTCGTGCGGTCGAACTTGGAGAGGTCGCCGTCGGGCGTGGCCTCGAGCGGGATGGCGACGAAGCGCTTGTGCACGTAGATCAAGCGGTCCTCGAAGTACCAGGCGTCGCCCCAGAGGCCGTCGGGATCCTCGGTGTTCACGTACTTCGCGCCCGGCTTGTGCGAGAACGCGCCCCAGCGTTTGCGCTCGATGCGTGGACCCTTCTCGCGGTACTTCTGCGGCAACCACGTCTGCCACACGTGCGCGGGTTCGACGACGTGGTCATCGACGCTGATGATCTTCGGTAGCTCCATCGAGCGCTCCCTCGGCCGGTTTCGACGAACTCTCCCTACCTGACGTTAGCGTCAGGTAACCCTCGACGCGTCGACGTGCATCGGCGGCCACGCCGCCGGAACGGAGCCGGGCACGGCTGCGCGGGAGCACCGTAGGCTGAGGGATAGTGGATCTCGACCTTCCCCTGTACCGCAAGGGCGTACTGCCCTGCCAATACATCGAGAAGGCCATTGCGGCGCGGGTGATCGACGCGGGGCGGTTCACCATCCCGCCCGAGAACGTGCAGCCCGCAAGCCTCGACCTGCGGCTCGGCGAGGTCGCGTACCGGATCCGCTGCAGCGTCCTGCCGGGCCGCCAGTCGGTCGAACGTCGGGTCAAGGACTACATCATCGACGAGCTCGACCTGCGCAAGGACGGCGTGGTGCTCGAGAGCAAGCGGCCGTACCTGATCCCGTTGAAGGAGCGGCTTTCGCTGCCGCCCAAGGTGCGCGGCAAAGCGAATCCGAAGAGCTCCACCGGGCGCATCGACGTCTTCACGCGGGTGATCACCGACGAGAGCTATCGCTTCGACGAGATCGCGGCCGGCTACGACGGTCCGCTCTACCTCGAAGTGGTCCCGCTCTCGTTCCCGGTGCGCGTACGCGAGGACCTTTCGCTCAACCAGCTGCGCCTCTCGGTCGGTTCCGCGCTGCTCTCCGACGACGACGTGCGCGCCTTTCACAACGGCGAACCGCTCTTGTTCGACCGCGGCTCGCCGATCCCCGGCGACAAGCTCGCGTTCGGCGGCGGTCTCTTCCTCGGTCTCGATCTCCACGGCGATGCGGGCGGATACGTCGGCCATCGCGCGCGCGACAACGCGCCGTTGCTCGACGTCGCCCGCAGCGCCGACGCGCCGGTCGACCCCGAGCCGTTCTGGGAACCGGTCAAGCGCGAGGACGGCGATCGGGTCGTGCTGACACCACAGCGCTTCTACCTCCTCATGAGCAATGAGGCGGTGTGCATTCCGCCCACGCTCGCGTCGGAGATGACGGCGTATGATCCGACGAGCGGGGAGCTCCGCACGCACTACGCGGGGTTCTTCGACCCCGGGTTCGGGTTCGATCCCGGAGGAAATTCGGTCGGGTCGCGCGCCGCGCTCGAGGTGCGCGCGCACGACGTGCCGTTCATGATCGAGCACGGCCAGCGCGTCTGCAAGCTCACGTTCGAACACATGCTCGAGGCGCCCGCGCGTCTCTACGGTCAGGGCATCGGTTCGAATTACCAGGGCCAGCACGAGACCCTGAGCAAGCACTTTTCGCATTAGTACCGGTCGCACGCGTTCCGCCTGCCTCTTGGCGGCTTGTAGACGGTCGCGCTCGGTCGGTCAGCTGCGCTGCCGCTCCGGGTAACGGGTCAGGTCGTCGAAGACTTCGCCGATGTGGTCGACGATCGCGAGGTGACCCTCGTCGTCCCACTGCGAGAGCTGAGCGTACGGGACGCGCCGCACGAGCTCTTCGCTGTGACCCAGTGGGACGATCGGATCGGCGGTCGCGTGCCAGCATCGCACGGGGATCGTGATCTCCTCGACCGCGAATCCCCACGGTCGGCCCAGAGCCACGTAGTCGTCGACGACGCCGCGCGCCCCGCGCCGGCAGGACTGGCTGAACACCGCGAGCGCGGCGCGGGCGGACGGGAACTGCGCCATGACCGCGTGGTCGGCGCGCGACATCTCGAACTTGGCGAATCGCAACGATGTTCTCGGAGCGAGGTTCGCAGCGTGCGCCGAAGCTGTGAGAATCATGTTCGCCACGAGGGGCACTCGGTTCGCGAGTTTGGTGAGCAGCCAATCGGTCGTCTCGAAATCCCGGACCGATGCCCACACGCCGACCTGTCC
>JAUZEI010000617.1 GCA_030839105.1 Actinomycetota bacterium | reverse complement strand
CCGAACTCAACGGACGCCCTCGACAAACCCTCGGATGGAGATCACCATCACAAGCACTCGACGAGGTGTTGCGCTGACCACCTGAGCTCGCAGCAGTTATGGCGCGAGAGGTGGTGGCGTCAATAGCCCGCGATGATCAGTGGAGCTGCGGTCGTCCGTCCTGTCGCCACGACTACCGGACGCCCGGTGGTAGGCCCGAAGCGCGACTTCGTGCCGACCGCGACTCCGGTGCCCGAGACGCGGTAGCTGCCCGGAGGAACAGCGAGCGAGTACCCCTTGAGACCTGATCGCGTCTGCCATTTGCGTCCGGACGATGCAGAGATCGCGGTGACCGTTCCAACGATCGTCGCCACGGGGGGCGACTGGCCTGGGCGAAGAATGCCGCCGCCGATGAACTCGAAGACACCAGCGATTCGGCCGGTTGCCGACGTGGAAGCGACCGTGGTTGGAACGGTGGTCGCCGCGGCGACCTCAGTCGTCGAGGCCGCCTGAGATGCGTGATGCGATGAGCTACATCCCGCCGGCGCCGCAACCACCAGGACGACGATTGCAACGGCCTTCACGTGTGTCGTCGACGGCCAAGACATCAGCCCAGTTCCCACCGCAACAGATTGCCCGATCCCGCACCTACCCGGCGAGCGCACAGAGCGGCAGTTGTGGACACCCTCAGGCGGCGAGCCGACGTACAGAAATCGGCTTCCCGGTCTTGTCGTCGATGACTGTGCGGCTTCCCAGCGGTTCGTGAAGTGTCACCGAGCCCCCGTCGGCGCACTTGTCGGAACTGCTCGTGTCCGACGTGACCAACAAATGGACCTGTCGAGCCGTCTCGACGACTCGCGTCGTCGGTTTGCCGTGGCAGGTCGACACCGCGAAGTGGAGGGTTCTGCCGTTCGCTGCTACGTAAATCGTGTGCTGGGCACTGAACTCGATCGCGACGGTCTTTCGTCCTCCGCCGGAGCATCCCCCGAGAGCAACGATCGCGAGCGCGCACGCGAATTGTCGCATAGCCGACCGTTTTCCATCCGACATGAGCCCATTGTTGCTCGACGCTGAGCGGCGCGGCGCGCACCGATCGGCAGTTATACGTCGGATGAACACCCGCCATCGAGGTGTAGGACGTGCGCGTCATCAAGGTGACCGAGCCCCTTGCGCCACTTTCCCTTGGTCCATCCGGCCTGACTCAGGAACTTTGGCGTTGGAAACTCACCGTCCGCATGGCCATGGTCGATGTGGTTGTGTCGCCAATCCTTGACATCTTCGTCGTCGTCCCAGACCTCCCACCGCGTCACAGGTTCCATGTGCCGAAGCTATCGAGCCAATGGGCTGCACCGATCGGCAGTTCGGTGCGCGACCAGTGGCTCGTCGTCAGAGCGGCGCACCGATTGCGGTCGCGACGGTCGACGATGCGCAGAGTCGTAGTTTCACCGGGAGTGCAATCGCGGTGACTTGTCCTGGCAGGTAGACACGAACGGCAGTAATGGCGATCGGGTGTACGGCGCAGTCTGCCGCAGTAGCGGAGTCGCGATAGCCGAGCGTCATCCACGCCCGTTGCCCAGCGCCGAGCGTCGCGAGAGGTGCCTCGTTGCCGAGGTGCGCCGCCGTTGAGATCGCCGAGCCTTTCGCGTCAACGAAGTCGACTTGTGGCCAGCCTTGTAGAGTGCATGAGTCAAGAGCGGTGTTGAGAAGCGAGATCGGTAGGAATGTCCGCCCGTTTCCGATGCTGAGGTGTCCTCGCCCGACGACCAAGCGGTCAGTTGTGCAAACCCTGATCGTCCGATCGGGTTGCGTACCAGTCTCGCGGGTGACGGACACGGAGAGCAGCGGCGTGTGCGGCGATGACGAAGCATCGCGGCGAGGGCTCGGCGCCGTCTGCCGACCAATCGCGATACCGACGACGAGACCGAGAGCGAGGGCGGTACAAGCGACTACGAATATGCGCTGACGGAGCCCGAACGAGGCCTTCCGGTGGACGGAAGGATGCTCACGAAGTGAGTCGCCGCGCGGCGCGAGCGTTTCGAGGTCGTCGCCGTCAACCGGCACGCCGCGCATATTGCCCTGATGGTTGAGTGCGTGTCACGCGTTGCGGTTGTTTCGTAGCGTGGAGGGTGCCGGCGGGTTGGTCTCGAGAATGCCCTGCCGCCTTTGGGTTGGCTTTCGAGCGATGAGGCCGTCTCGCTGGTTCGCGTGCTGTGGCGTGGCTCGAAACAGGAACGGCATCCCCACATCAGGAGTGCCCGCCGCGGTCTTCCATTGCGATGTGAGGAGGCGTTCGTGTTCATCATTGGGATCGATCCCCATAAGGGGTCGCACACGGCCGCGGTGATCGACCGCGACGAGCAGCTCGTCAGCGAGTTGTCGGTGCAGGCTGATCGTCGCCAGCGGGACCGGTTGCTGCGCTGGGCGGCAC
This sequence comes from Actinomycetota bacterium, assembly GCA_030839105.1. Lineage (GTDB taxonomy): Bacteria > Actinomycetota > Acidimicrobiia > IMCC26256 > PALSA-610 > PALSA-610. The sequence continues at coordinate 5,538 of JAUZEI010000617.1, read as the reverse complement.
CGTTCGCACCACGATTGTGGGCGGTGGAAGGCGCGACCGGTGTTGGGGCGTTCTTGGCGCAGCAACTCGTTGGTGCGGGCGAGACTGTCGTGGATGTGCCCGCGGTGCTGTGCGACGCGTCAGCGAAGGACGCTCGAAACGCGACGCGATCCGCTGCCTAAACGGTTCGTCGCACACGAGCTCTACAACGACATCCAAGCCATCACCCACGCCAACACCACCCGACCACCGATCGAGATTACCGCTTGATCCCAAGAGGCGCCGCAGTTCTGGCGGTCGCATCAATCGTTCACTTGGTGTAGGCGGTCACCTTGATCTCAACAAGAAACCGCGGGTCGAGCAGCTTCTGCACGCCGATCATCGCACTCGCTGGCATAGGACCAGAACCGAACGCCTCCTTGCGAGTCGCCTCGCCGGCCGCGTTCGCGGCCTCTGCTTCACCAACGAAGTAAATCGTCTGCTCTGCGACATCGGCAAGCGTGCACCCGAACTGCTGGAGTGCGTCGAAGATCGACTTGTACGCAATCCGCATCTGGCTCGCGATGTCAGGCGGAACCTGCAAGGTGGTCGGATCGAGACCCACCATCCCAGACACGTGCACGGCGTTTCCCGCCTTGACTGCCAAAGAGAACGGCAACGCACCGCCGAAGGGGTCATAGTGTTCAAGTGCCACGTGCGCCTCCCATCTGGGACGCACGCATAATGCCCGATCGGCGACGGTTCTGGCGAACGTCAATCGGCAGTTATGGACCCGCGCTTACGACGAGCACGACGGTTGCCTCGCGCTTCACGACAGCAAATGGGTCGGGACTCTGAGCCAGCACGACGCCTCTGGGCTCGGCCAGTGATCGTTGAAACGTGACTGTTGGTACGAGATCGTTGCGTCGGAGATCGCCCGGCGCGTCCGGTGCTGACCGCCCGACGAACTTCGGTACGGTCACGGGACACTGCACGGGGTTGCTTGTGGAGCAAGTCGTGTGTGGGTGTCTCGTTAGCGCGATCCCGAAAGCGGCCCCGGATAAGACAAGAGCGGCGGAGGCGAGCATCATCGGCAAAGTGCGCCCCGTCGAACGCGCCTCGTCGACTGAAGTCCTGCCGCAGAGAACGCCCTAACCAGGACCCTTATGGCCAGTACCGAAAGGCAGTCATGGCTCGGGACTCAATGGACTTGTCGGAACCGGGTGGTCGCCATGACGATGGCTTCAAAGGTCTCGCGATCAATCTGTAACGGAGTAGAGCTGCCAACGTTCGTCGAACCCTTTCAACGTGTGCTCCCCGCGATCGGTGAACCGCATCGCGGACCCGGCAGTGAGATCGCGGATCGTGCGGGTCACGATCACTTCGTTGGGATCGCCGAGTGCGCATACTCGTGCCGTGACAACGACGGCGACGCCCGCAACGTCATCGTCGCGCACTTCAATCTCACCCGCATGAACGCCCGCGCGGCTCTCCAATCCCATCTGCTGCGCGGCGTCACGGATCGCGCACGCGGCGCCGATCGCGCGGGCCGGCCCGTCGAAAATCGCGAGAACGCCGTCACCTGTGGTCTTGATCACGCGTCCCGCAAAGCGGTCGACCTGACGGCGCGCCATCTTGTCGTGGCCGTCGAGCACATCGCGCCACTTCCGGTCACCGATCCGGGACAGTTCGTCGGTCGAGGCAACGAGATCTGTGAACAACACTGTTGCGAGAACACGGTCGGGGTCGGGGGCGGCCCGAATACCGGTCAGGAATTCCTCGATCGCATTGAGCACCGGATCGGGATCCGCAGCCCACCAGACATCGTCGGCGGCGTCCACTTCGACGTAGCGCGCGTCCGCCAACTGTTCTGCGAGATAACGGCCATGCGCGACGGGCGTCGTGACGTCATGGCGGTAGTGCGCTACGAGCGTCGGTATGCGAACCGCAGGCAGCACGTCGCGCACATCGCTGCCGAGTCCGACACGTAAGAGCGCACGCGCCGTCGACGGACTCGCGCCCCGCTTTCCGGCCTCGGCCCACCAGGTACGGAACTGCGCGTCGCTTCCGAGGCTCGGCGCGAACTCCGAGACAATATCGACGCCCGCACCGTTCGGCGCAACAATGTCGTCGAGCAACCTTCCGAGAGCGTCCTCCGACATCTGTGGCCCCCTCGGGTCAGTGAGATCCTCGGTGACGCACGCGAACGAGTTCACGACGACGACGTGGCTGATGCGATCCGGATGGCTTGCAGCCAAGACCAACGCGACTCCGCCTGCTTCGTTCGCTCCTAAGACCGCCGCTCGTTGCGATTCGACCGCGTCAAGCACCGCGAGCGCGTCGTCGCACCACTGCTCGAGCGTCGGAGGATTCGCCGGAACGCACGGATCCGACAAGCCGATACCTCGCCGATCGAAACGGATCAGACGAGCGAACGAGCCCAGCCGGCGCAAGGCCCGCGCAAAATGCGGCTCGTCGAACATCATGTCGACGGGAATGAAGCCTTCAGTCACAACCAAGAGGTCGATCGGTCCGCTGCCGTCGACTTCGTACGCGATGTAGGCGTCACCACTGCGGGCGTAACTCATCGCCGTCATTTCGAAGTCCTCTTCACCCACTCGAACTTGACAATAAGTACGGCGCGAGAATGCGATCCCGCTCCGGCGCATGATGCCCGCTCTGGGACGCTTATGCGAGCGAGGTCAGGGCTCGAAGTGTCGACCGATCTCGGTGAGGTCGAACGGGTCGGCCCCACACGCAGCGCCCGCGGCCTGCTCGATCTCGACCTCTGCCTCGACGACGATGCGCCACCGGTTCCCGCACGCGCAGCCGACTTCATATTCGTGACGCACTGCCGCGGTATACCCGACACACGTCGGACACGGCCGTTGGCCCACGCGTCGAGATGAAGGACGTTGCCTGAAACTCATAGGGAGTTTGGAGGCCGACTCTCCGGGAACACCGCCTCGCGTTGTCCCGGACGAGGGCTCACGCCGCGTGCCTTCGGGCGGGCAAACGGACTATCCGCTCCGACCGCAAGGCGCGCATCTGATGGCGGCGCTCCGTCTGACGCTGCATCGCAGACGCTGTCAAGCGGCATTGGTGCTGGCCGGCACGCGAGTGCGGTCAGATGATCGGGGGCACCTCGTCCTCTCTTCCGTGAGGGGAGATGCGCGCTTCGTCGCCCGCCTACGAATCTTGGCGTTCCATCCCGTCGAGCGTCATGCCAAAGCCGCTGGCCTGATCGTAAGCGATGCACCGGGTGGGACTTGTGTGCCAACGATGCCTCGTGATCCGGGAGTGCTTGTGCCTCGCTATCCGCGAGCGCACAGAGGGCATTCGCTTTCGCGAGCGCAGGCGTGCCTGCACTCGGCGTTCGAAAGAATGGTCCCCGAGCCGACGGTATGTGCGGCACTCCGGGCGGACGACGGTCAGGCCTGCGCGATACGGACGAGGTTGCCCGAGGGGTCGCGGAACGCGCAGTCGCGCGCGCCCCAGGGCTGGGACACCGGCTCCTGGAGCACCTCGGCGCCCGATGCCCGGACCTTCTCGAACGTGGTGTCGAGGTCATCGGAGCGGAAGATCGCAGCCTGCAGCGACCCCTGCGTCACGAGCGACAGGAGGGCGTCGCCCTCGACCTGCGAACGACCGCCGTGCGGCTGGAACAAGACGATGTCGACGTCCTGCCCCGGGGCGCCGACGGTGACCCAGCGGAAGCCGTCGGCCGCGACGTCGTTGCGGACCTCGAGACCGAGCGCGTCGCGGTAGAAGCGGAGCGCGTCGTCGGGGTCGTGGACGGGGATGAACATTGCGGAGACGGTGACTGCCATGCGACGACCCTAGGAGGATCGACGCGGCGCGTGCTTCTCCGATCCTGCTCGGTGCCGGGACGGGTCAGCGCCCGGTGCGCCGCCACCGGCCCTTCGGAGCCGACCCCGGTCGGTGCAGGTCGGCCGGGCTCAGACCGTGACCGTGGTACGCCGCGGTCGCGTCGCGACCATGCTCACGCACGGCGGAACGACTTCGAGATCGTGGTGGTCGCGCGCGCGGTACTGCGACGGGGTCTGGCCGACGATCTCGGTGAAGCGCGAACTGAACGAGCCGAGCGACGTGCAACCGACGGCCATGCAGGTGTCGGTGACCGACAGCCCCTGACGCAGAAGAGCCTTCGCGCGCTCGATGCGTCGTGTCATGAGATAGGAGTAGGGCGTCTCGCCGTACGCGGCACGGAACTTGCGCGAGAAGTGCGCGGGCGACATGAGCGCGGCACGCGCCATCGCCGGGACATCGAGGGGCTGCGCGTAGTCGCGGTCAATGAGGTCGCGTGCCCGGCGTAGGTGTGCAAGGTCGGCGATCTCCTCGGGCGTCATGCCGACGACGCTAGTCAACCGGTCGCCCCCACGGGTCGAGACCAGGTCGACGCCATCCGACGGCATTCGGGTTTCGGCGTACGTCGACATCCCTCGGGGCCTATGGCACCACGTGAAATTCGATGCGGTACAAGAGCGTGTCGTCGTCGATCGGCCCCGAGTGCGCGGCGCGTTGACGGAGCGATTCGCGATCCTTCTCACCCGAGCGACGCACCTCTGTCGCCGTCACGCTAGAGAAGGGAACGATCTCGATCGAGTCGACCTCGATACGCGCGCCGGCGGTCGCGTACTGACCGCCAACTTTGACCTTCGGGCGATTCCAGAGCCTGAACGACAACGTGATGCGGCCCGAGGCCACCCCGCCGCGCAACTCCGGGCTGAACTGCATCGAGCCAACGCTACGACCACGACCCGCTCCGCACCATGCGACGCCTCGGAGTTGACAACGAGCGTCTATAACCGCCGATCGCCACTCGGCGCCCCGGTACGAGATGGGCATTGTTCGTGTGCGGCTTTGTCAGCGCTCGCCGACAAGGCGATCGAGATCGCGCGGCGGCACATCGTGAATACGACTTGTAGAGAAGTAACCCTGTCGTGAGGGTCGGTCAGCGCGCGTCGAGGTACGTAAGCACTGCGAGCACGCGCCGGTGGTCCTCCACGGCTCCGGGAAGATTGAGTTTCATGAGGATGCTGTGTACGTGCTTCTCGACCGTCCCCTCCGTCACGAAGAGCTGGTGCGCGATACCGGCATTCGATCGGCCTTCCGCCATTAGCGCGAGGACGTCACGCTCCCGCAACGACAGCACGTCGAGCGGATCACGGACGCGGCGGGCGGCGAAGAGCTCTTGGACCAGTGTCGGATCGACGACGGTTCCACCTTTCATAATTCGGTCGATCGTGTCGAGGAACTCATCGACGTCGGTGATGCGCGATTTGAGCAGATAGCCGCTCCGTTCACCGCGACCGATGAAGTCGCTTGCCTCCTCGAGCTCGACATGCGCAGAGAGCACGAGGATCGCAGTTGTGGGCGCCTCCTCGCGGAGCACTCGCGCCGCGTCCAGCCCTTCTGTTGTGTGGGTCGGAGGCATACGAATATCGACGATGGCCAGCTCGGGCTGTTCCTGTTGCACAAGCGCAATTAGTCCATCCGGCTCAGCGCACTGGCCGACCACATCGAATCCATGGCGGTCGAGCAGGCTGGCAAGTCCCT
>JAUZEI010000610.1 GCA_030839105.1 Actinomycetota bacterium | reverse complement strand
GATCTGCATGCCGCAACGGTAGGGGCGCGTTGCGCTTCGACGGGCGCATTTTCGAATCGCTGTGCGAAAGTACCGAGATGGCGACCAGCAGCGTTTCAGGTGATCGGGTACGGATGGGAATCGTCGGGACGGGCAACATCGCGACATTGAACGTGCCGGGATACCTCGAGCACGAGCAGTGCGACGTCGTCGCGATCTGCGACCCGCGGCCCGATGTGCTCGAACGGCGGATGGTCGAGTGGGGGGTCGAGCGCGGCTACACCGAGGTCGAGCAATTGCTCGCCGACGACGAGGTCGACGCGGTAGAGGTCCTCAGCCCGACGCCCTTGCACGCGCAGCACGTGATCGCGGCCTTGGAAGCCGGCAAGCACGTGTCGTGCCAGAAGCCGATCGCGAACGACGTCGGCGACGCCCGCAAGATGATTGCGGCGGCGGGTGATTCCGGAAAGGTGTTCCGCGTCACTGAGAATTGCTGTCACTACCCGCCGCTGCGGAAGGCGCGTGATCTGATCCGGGAAGGCGCGATCGGCACTCCGACCGTGGTGCGCATCAAGACGGTCGTCGGCCGGACCGAGTCCCGTTTCCAGGCAAGCCTCGACCCGGCGGGCTATACGTGGCGGTTCAATTCGGAAAGTCCGGGCGGCCACCTCTTCGACGACGTGATGCACAAGTACGCGATGGCGCTCTGGCTCGTCGACAGCGACATCACCAGTGTGCAGTCGGTGGTTCGCCAGGGACCGTTGTTCTTCGAGGCGCCGACGGTCGCGCTCTTCGAGTACGACCGTCCCGACCTCCTCGGCATGATGGAGGTCTCGTACGCGCCCGACATGTTCATCCGGAGCGACTACTACGGCGCCGACGAATTCTTCGAGATCCAGGGCACACGCGGATTCATCTGGGTGACGCGTTTGTGCGGCAATCTGCACCTGGGTCTCCCGCCGGTGGTGCTCTACGAGGAGGACGGTCGTCAGACCTCGTTCGCGGAGCTCGACGCGTCGTACGACGGCTCGTTCCGGCGTTCCGCCACTGCGTTCGTCGACGCCCTGCTCGCGGGCGAGGCTCCCGATCTCGATCCCGAGGTGGCGACGCGCGCGCTGCAGCTCTGCTTCGCCGTCTACCAGGCCTCGAACGAACGGCGGCCGGTCGAGCTGTCGAGCATCGACGGCCGCGTGAGCCCGAACGGTTGGCCGCCCAGCGAGGAGAAGCTCCGGGGCGACGTCGAGGAGCTCTTCCGGAGGGAAGCGGCTCGCACCGAGCGCCTCGGGCCGGGGCATCCGTAGGGTCCGGCCGCCCGTACAATTCTGGCATCGACAAACACGGACACGCCCGCGGTCGCGCCCTGGTCTTCGCGCTCGTCGCGAATGCCGTCTTCCTCGCGGTCGAGGTGGTCGGCGGCTTCGTGTTCGGGTCGCTCGCGCTGCTCGCCGACGCCGCGCACATGGCCACCGATGTGGTGGCGCTCGCGGTCGCCTACGCCGCGTTGAGGATCACCCAGCGGCCGGCGACCGACCGCCACACGTTCGGTTTCGCCCGGACCGAGGTGCTCGTCGCGCAGGGCAACGGCTTTCTCTTGTTCGCGGGCGCGGTCGTCGTGATCGTGGAGGCGATCCGCCGGTTCGGGTCGACGCCCGACGTCAGCGCATCGGGCGTGCTGATCGTCGGAGCGATCGGTTTGATCGTGAACGTGGTCAGCGCCGCCGCGCTCTTCCGGCACGCGCACGACAACATCAACATGCGGGGCGCGTTCTGGCACCTGTTCAGTGACGCGTTGGGATCGATCGGCGTCATCGTCGCCGGAGTAGGCATCGCGTTGTTCAGTGCCGAGTGGCTCGACCCCGCCGTCTCGATCGTGATCGCGGTCCTGGTGATCGCGGGCGCGTGGCAGCTATTGCGCGATTCGGGCCGCGTGCTGCTGGAGTCGGTGCCCACGAATCTCGACGTCGGCGCGGTGCGCGACGCCCTTGCGTCGGGGGCCGGGGTGGAGGCCGTGCACCACCTTCATCTCTGGACCGCGGGGAGCGAGCAGGCCGCGCTCTCGGCCCATGTCGTGCTCGGCGGTCCGCTGAGCCTGCACGACGCGCAACTGCGCGCCGGCGAGTTGAAGCAGATGTTGAAAGCCGACTTCGGAATCGAGCATTCGACGCTCGAGGTCGAATGCCACGCCTGCCTCGACGACGAAGCCCACGAACAAGTGAATTGACCGAGGGTCAGGCGTCGAGGGTTTCGAGGCGTTCGCGGAGTTGAATGAGGGTGCGGGCGAGTAGGCGCGAGACGTGCATCTGGCTGATGCCCACCTCGTCGGCGATCTCGGTCTGCGTCTTCTCCTCGAAGAACCGGAGCTCGACAATCGTGCGCTCGCGCTCGGAGAGATCGGCGAGCACCGTCTCGAGCAGCACGCGGTGCTCGGCGATGTCGAACCCGCGGTCCTCGGCGCCGAGGCGGCGCTCGATCGTGGTGGGCTCGCTGCTCTCGCCCGGGCGGGTGTCGAGTGACGACGAGCGGTACGCGCCCCCGACTTCCATCGCTTCCAGCACTTCTTCCTCGGAGACGCCGAGCTCTGCCGCGACCTCGGGCACACGCGGCGCGCGGGCGAGGCGCTGAGAGAGCTCGTTGATCACGTTGCCCAGACGGAGATGGAGCTCCTGGGGACGGCGCGGTACGCGCACCGACCACGTCTTGTCGCGAAAGTGGCGCTTCAGCTCGCCTTCGACCGTCACGGTCGCGTACGTCGAGAACTCCAGATTGCGTTCCGGATCGAAACGCTCGACCGCCTTCAGCATGCCGAGGTACGCAACCTGCAAGAGGTCGTCGAACGGTTCACCGCGGTTCGCGTAACGGCGCGCGAGGTGCGACGCGAGCGACTTGTGCGCCTCGATCAGCTCGTTGCGCAGCTTTCGGTCGCCCGTTTTTCGAAACTCGACGAACTTGGCGCGCGATGCGGCGCGCTCCTCGGCGGAGAGCGCCATATCAGGCCAGCGGCCGGCGGGTGACGCACGAGAAGTAGGCGTATCCGTCGCGCGACACCAGCTCGTAGTCGTCGATGACGGCTTTGAGGATCTGCGCGGTCAGTGCTTCGACGCCGACGTCGACACCGTCGGCGATGGGAGCGCGCCCCTCGATACGCAGTTCCGTGTCGGTGGTGAAGAACGTGACCTCGAGCTCGCCCCGGTCGGCCAGCTCGATCGCCATGCTCGCCAGCTCGTCGAGCGCGACGCGGAGGTTCTCGATTTCCTCGATATCGAAGCCGAGCCGGCTGGCAACGCCGGACGCGGTGAGACGAACGATGCGGACGTACTCGAGCGAGGCCGGAACGCTGAGGCGTACCGCTTCCTCGGTGCGTTCGTTTTCGATCTGGGGTTCCGCCACGGTCATGACCTAACCCTCGACGATGAAGTGGTCGGTGAGGCCGGTGATATCGAGCAATCGCCGGACGGGGTCGCTGGGCGCCCGCAGCGCGAGGCGCCCTTCCTTGTCGGCGAGGCGTCGCTGCGCGGTCAGGATTGCGCGCAAACCCGACGAGTCGAGGAATTTCGTCGCCGAAAGGTCGAACACGAGGTCGGAGACGTCGTCGTCGAGGAGGCGCGCGACTTCTTCTTCGAGACTCGGAGCCGAATAGGCGTCGAGCTCGCCCGCGATCGAGACTGTGGCTCGGGCGCCGCTGCGGTCGGTCGCCAATTTCAGGTCCGGACCTACCACTTGGTCTTCCATGTCCGTGTCCTCTCGAATGCCCGCCCTGCCCGTCGACGCAAGGTACCCGGGCCGCCGCGTTACTCAAACCCACTGTCCGTCCGAAGTTTGGAGGAGGAGGGCCCGCTATCCGGGCATTTCGCGTACGACTTCTCGCGGATCCTTGTCGGTGCGAATACCGAGAAAGGTGGGATGACGGATGTTGCCGGCCGACGTCCATTCGGTGAAGCGGACCTCGACGACCAACGTGGGCTCGACGAACCGGACCCCCTTCGGGACACGGCCGGCGCCGAAGGGACTGTCGGCGCGCGCCTCGGCCTGGAACCGGGCTTCGAGCTCGGCGATGACCGGGGCGGAGAGACCACTACCGACCTTGCCGGCATAGTGCAGGACCTCGCCCTCGTAGTAGCCGACGAGCAGCGAACCGATACTGCCCGTGCGGCCCTTCTCGCCGGGTTGCCAGCCGCCGACGACAAATTCCTGTCGCAGATGGTTCTTGACCTTGATCCACGCGCGCGAGCGACGCCCGGGTTCGTACCGCGAGTCGACCCGCTTGGCGACGACCCCTTCGAGCCCGAACTGTTTGCTGATCTCGAGCGTCGTGCTGCCGTCGCCTTCCTCGTGCGGCGGTGTCTGCCACGACAGGCCGTTGAGGTCGAGCTCGCGCAGACGCGCCCGGCGGTCGGAGTAGGGCAGATCGAGCAACGAGTGGCCGTCGAGCCAGAGGGCGTCGAACAGCACGTACGTGACGGGCACCTCGCCGATCAATCGGCGGATCACTGACTCGCTCTCGACGTGCATGCGTCGCTGCAGGAGCTCGAAGCTCGGGCGGCCCTCTTCGTCGAACGCGACGATCTCACCGTCGAGCACGATCTCACGCGTGCCAAGGGCTTCGCCGAGCCGCCGCAGCTCCGGATAACGCCGCGTGACGTCGTTGCCGTT
>JAUZEI010000608.1 GCA_030839105.1 Actinomycetota bacterium | reverse complement strand
CGGGTTCAGGGCACCTTCGTGGTCAACTGCGCGGGGTTCTCGTCGTCGGTCGACTTGCATCCGGGCGGGGCCGTGACCGGATTGCAACGCGCCGGCGTTCCGCCGGGGATGCGCGTGGTGTAGCCGTTGCCGAGCTTCGGATCGGGCTGCTCGTAGTCGGTGCTCACGATCTGGGCGCCCCCGCTCAGCGCAACCTTCTCGTGACTGTGATCGTTCAGGCGGGCCTCTCCGGTGTCGGCGTCGGCGCGCGTCCGCACGATCATGTGGGCGGCGAGCGCGGCCTTGATCTTGGTCGCGTCGCCGACCGGATTGTTCAACTTCGCGAACGCGGCGTCGTCCTGGCCCGGTGACGAGGGCGCGAAGATCAGTCGCCCCCGCAGCGATGGATGCCCGACGAGGTAAGCAGCGCGGAAGCCTTCGTTGTCGAGCAGGAAGTACACCTTCCCGCGCGTCTGCCCGAGCGTGGGCCAGCCGTGTGCGCGTACCGCCGCGCCAAGGGTCGCGGCATCGCCGCGGACGTCGTCGGGCGTGACCATGTCGGTGCGGGAGAAGACCGACAGGATTTCCTTCTCGAGCTCTGTGAAGAGTGGTTCGTTCGCCGTGTCGTCCTTCATCTCGATCTGGATGCCGAACGGGACATGCCCGGGATTCGCGTCCGACCACGTCTTGACGAGCTTCAGGCACAACACGAAGGTGAGACATGTCGAGTTCGTGTCGACGTCGGCCTGGTGGATGATCTTGAAGCCGGGTTCGTTCATGACCGGATTGTCGGGGATGCGCACGCCCTGCGCGATCGGGAACGACGGCTTGGCGTACTTCCCGCCCGCGGGATCCGACCACACGTCGAGCTCGATCTGGCGTACCCCGATCGCGAACTGTTGCGGCAGGGGAGCGTGCGTGTAGTCGAGCGTGCGTGCCAGCGCGGCCGTCGACTTGTATAGGGCGGCGAGCACCTGCGGATAGGGCCGGCCGTGGTAGCTGTTGTGCGATGCCAGCACTTGGATCTGGTCCATGCGCAGCGTGTCGTCGAGCGGGTACGCGGCGGCCGTCGTGGTCGGCGCCGCCGACAAAGCGGGTGGCTCGGACTTCTTGGCGCTCCCGCCGCTGCTACACGCGCTCAGGAGCGCGACGAGAACTACCAAAACCGACAGGCGGGGCCGCATGACCCGGAGCATAGGATCTCGACGGTACGCCTGCCGGGTGTGCCGAACCTCGAAGCCCGAATGTCGAAGCGCCCGAACCTCGAAGCGCCCGAATGTCAAGCGAAGGGGAGAAGAGCCGCAGTGAAAGTGCGTGTCGATCCGGATCTGTGCGTCGGCCACGGCCGCTGCTACGTGCTTGCGCCCGACGTGTTCGCGCCCGACGACTTCGGGCACTGCGAGATCATGACGCCTGATGTCGACGGCGCACTCGCCGACCAGGCGCGCATCGGTGCCGAGAACTGCCCCGAGCGAGCGATCTCCCTGGAGGACTGACCGGTGAAGAACGTGCTGCAGTACGAGGGCAAGCGCGTCATCGTCACCGGCGCCGCGTCGGGCATGGGCGCGGCGACCGCGGAGATCCTCGTCGAGCTCGGGGCCGAGGTGCACGCGATCGACATCAAGAAGCCCGAGGTCACAGGACTCGCGAGCTTCAGTCAGGTCGACCTGCGCGACCCTTCGCAGATCGAGGACGCGGTCGCCAAGATCGGCAAGATCGTCAACGGACTCTTCAACTGCGCCGGCCTTCCGAACACCTTTTCCGAGCTCGACGTGATGCTCGTCAACTTCTGCGGACTGCGGGCCGTGACCGAAGCGGTCGTCCCGTTGATGATCGAGGGCTCGGCGATCGCGTCCATCGCATCGTCGGCCGGCATCGGTTGGATACAGAATATGGGCGTGCTGTTCGAGCTCCTCGCCACTCCCGACTTCGCCGCCGCGCAGCTCTGGTGCGAGGCGCACCCGAAGGAACTGCGGAACGCGTACGGTTTCTCGAAAGAGGCGATCAACGCGTACACCGCGCAGCGCTCCTTCACGCTGGCTCGCGACGGGATCCGCATCAACTGCGTGAACCCGGGCCCCACCGACACGCCGATGATGCCCGAGTTCGAGAAGGCCGTCGGCAAGAAGTACATGGACGACTTTCCCGTTCCGCTCGGCCGTCACGCCGTCGCCGTTGAGCAAGCGTGGCCGATGGTGTTCCTCAACAGCCCCCGTTCGTCGTTCGTCACCGGTCTGCAGTTCGACGCCGACGGCGGGTTCAAGGGAGGCATGTTCACGGGCCAGATCGACCCGGCCGTCCTCGTGCCCGAGGGTTTCGGCGAATAGCGAGGCGGGGCGAATAGCCTCGGGCCATGACGGACACGCAACGCACTGACTGGACGCTCGACGAGGTACGGACGCTCTTCGAGTTGCCGCTCCTGGATCTGGTGCGGCGTGCGGGCCGGGTGCACGAGCAGTTCCACGACGCCGACGTCGTGCACGTCAACCAGTTGTTGTCGATCAAGACCGGGGCGTGTCCCGAGGATTGCGGCTATTGCTCGCAGTCGGTGCACAACGACACCGG
>JAUZEI010000539.1 GCA_030839105.1 Actinomycetota bacterium | reverse complement strand
AGTACGACGCCGCGCACTCGCAGACCCGCTTCCTCACCGAGGGGCTGATGGGGTGGGCCGATGGGCGCGCCGCGGCGGGCGCCGCGGCGGGCGCCGACTCGGTCCGCGGCGGCGAGGGCGGCGGCTGGTTCGCCCATTTGTCGTTCCTGCGGCCGCACCCGCCGTTCCTCGCGCCCGCGCCCTACGACACGATGTTCGATCCGGCCTCGGTCCCCGCGCCGGTGCGCGCCGCGACCCGCGGCGAGGAGGGCGCGCAGCACCCGCTGCTGGGCGTGATGATCGACCATCCGTTCCTGAAGTCACCGGACGACGAGCAGGAACAGCGCGAGCTGCAGGCCACCTACTACGGGATGCTGGCCGAGGTCGACGACCACATCGGAATGCTGCTCGACTGGCTCGAGGCGACCGGGCAGGCGGGGCGGACGATCGTGATCTTCACGAGCGATCACGGCGAGAACCTCGGCGACCACTACATGCTGCACAAGCTCGGGTGGTTCGACCAGTCGTACAACGTGCCGCTGATCGTGCGCAGTCCGGGTGTCGCCGCCGGCGGCGTGGTGGAGTCGTTCACGGAACATGTCGACGTGCTACCGACGATCTGCGAACTCCTCGGCACCGAGGTGCCGTTGCAATGCGACGGGCGTCCGCTCACGCCGTGGCTGCACGGCGAAACGCCCGATGACTGGCGACAGGAGACGCATTTCGAGTTCGACTTCCGCGACCCCGACAGCCCGTTGCTCGAGACGGCGTTCGGGCTCACGCTGGAGGAATGCGCGCTGGCCGTGCTGCGCGACGACCACGGAAAGTACGTGCAGTTCTCCGGCTATCCCGCCCTGCCGTCGATCTTCTTCGACATCGACGCCGATCCCGCGCAGACCCGCAACGTGGCCGACGATCCCGAATACGCGGCGACGGTGCTCGCGTACGCGCAGCGCATGCTTGCGTGGCGCATGCAGCACACCGAACGCACACTCACGGGCATGAAGCTCACGATGCACGCGGGCCTGGTCGAGCGGAACGCGCCCCGCAGATGAAGTTCGGTCCATGAAGTTCGGGTACTAGATGGACGCGCGCACGTTCTTCGGGCTCGAACGCGTCGCGGGTGAGCCGAACCGTTGGCGCATGGAGGTCCTGCGCGCGCTCACCTCCGGAACCGGCGCGCTCTTCGGCGGATGTGGGCTCGGCGCGTGCATCGAGGTGATGGAGGAACTGACCGGACGCCCGTGCATCTGGGCGACCGCGCAATACCTGTCGTTCGCCCGGCCGCCGGCGGTGCTCGAGCTCGACGTGACGGAGGTCGTGCGCGGTCATCAGATCTCCCAGGCGCGCGTCAGCGCGCGCGTGGGCGACATGGAGATCCTGACGGTCCTCGGCGCCCTCGGTCAGCGCCCGCTTTCTCTGGAAGGGCAGTGGGCGGTGCGGCCCGACGTGCCGCCTCCGCTCGACTGCCCGCCCCGACCGCTGATGGATCGGCACGCGGGCACGATCAGCAGCCGCCTCGACGCCAAGCTCGCAAACGGGCGCGCGCCCTCGGAATTCCCGGGTCCGCCCGGCTCCGGCAACGCAGCACTGTGGATTCGGCTCCCGGAGCTCCTCGACATGTCGGCGGCCGCGCTCGCGATCATCGGCGACTTCGTACCGTTCGGCATCGGTCAGGCGCTCGGCAAACGCGCGGGCGGCAACAGCCTCGACAACACGTTGCGCGTGGCGCACCGCGTCCCGACCGAGTGGGTGCTCGCCGATGTGCGCGTGCATGCCGTGGCCGACGGGTTCGGTCACGGCCTCGTCCACCTCTGGGCCGAGGATGGCACGTTGCTCGGCACCGCGAGCCAGTCGGCGATCGTGCGCGCCTGGCGCGACGATCAAGACCAACCGCTGACCGAGTTGGAAGGCGACGTCAAGTCGCGCTGAATCGCCGAGTTCTACCGTGCAAGCGCGCGGACGACTTCGCGGAGTTCGTCGGGACCGCAGAAGAGCGCCGGCGCCGGAGTGGTCACGCCGTTCTCCATATAGCGGGCGATGTGCTCCTTGCACTTCTCGGGCGAACCCCACACCAGGAGATCGTCGACGACCGAGTCCGGGATCGAATCGGCCGCCGCTTTGCGATCACCTTCCTTCCACAACCGCCAGAGATCCTTCAACTCGTCGCCCCGCCCGAGCCATTCGTGGAAGGCCGCATACACCGGGACGGTGAGATACGAGGCGATCGCGCGCTTGCCGACCGAGCGAGCGAGTCCGGCATCGTCGACCGGGAACACGAAGATGCGCGCCGCGATCTCCTTGTCCGCACCGACATGCGGGGCAACGGTCTTCACGTCGTCGGCCGACAGCCAGTTGATGATGGCGCCGTCACCTTCGCGTCCCGCGAGCCGAAGCATCCCTTCGCGCAGTGCCGCGACGAGGATCGGCGGTTGTTCGGGGACTTTGATCCCGAGGCGGAAGCCGCGCACGTTGAACGTCTCGTACTGCTGGTCGACCTTCTCGCCCGTCAGCGCTGCTCGCAGGAACCGGATGGTGTCGCGCACTCGCTGATACGGCTTGTCGAAGGTCATGCCGTTCCACCGTTCGACGATGACATCCGACGACGTACCGATGCCGAGAGCGAATCTCCCGGGCGCCGCCTGGCACATCGACGCCACCGTGGAGGCGAGCGTGTGGGCGCCGCGCGTGTACGCGGGCACGATGGCAGTTCCCAACCGCAGCTCCGGCGCCCATTGCGCCGCTACCGCGAGCGGGATGAACGCGTCATAGCCGCCCGACTCCGCCGACCAGAGATCGGTGTATCCGAGATCGACGAGCTCGCGCACGAGATCGCGCTGCTCCAGCAGGGGAATGCCGTCGAACGGGAACGTGATGCCGTATCGCTGCGGAATGGCCATATGCGCAATCCTGTCATGGCGTGGGTTTGTCGCATGGCGGCGCCGGTCGTGGCGTGGTGTGACGGCCACCTCCCACCCGGCGCACCGTGCGAAATGTCCGGGACCCGAACACGAGAGGACCGAGACCGACTATCGCGACCCGTGGTGCTACGCCGCGGACTTGAGGTGCACGTCTTCGTGGCGCACCTGGGCCAGATGCAGCTTCACGAGGACACGGACCAACCACCAACCGGGATCGATCTCGGCCTGGTTCAGCGCGAAACGAGCGGAGGTGGGCGCGGCGTGGTGGTTGTTGTGGAGACCCTCGCCGGCCGTGATGAACGCCAACGCTTGCAGATTCGTCGCGGAGTTCCCGTACGGCTGAGTGCCCTTGGTGTGACCGATCGCGTTGATCGCACCCGAGAGCATGACGTAGAAGACCGCATGCAAACCGGCGGCGAGCAATCCCGTGAGCAGACCGAACCCGAGCGTCCACATCGTGACCACGAGAATCACCACACCGAGGCCGAGACCCAGGAGCGAGTAGTCGAGCGCGAGCTTGTCGAGCGCGTCGGGGCGGATATCACGGGCGTACTTGTTGGTGTTCTCCTCGTCGGCGGCAACGCGCTTGTAGAGGCCGACGTTGCCGAGTTGTACGCGCCAGAAGCCCACCTGCTTCGGGCTGTGCGGGTCGTCGGGAGTGTCGGTCGCGGCGTGGTGCTTGCGATGCACCGCAACCCACTCGCGCGGGCGCATGCCCGTCGTCATCCATATGACGATCCGGAAGGGCACCGCCGCCGTGCCACTCACCGTGAGGGAGCGATGCGAGAGGGCGCGGTGGAGATAGACGGTCGTCACGAAGATGGCGACCTGCGTGATGAGGAACGCGGCGACGAACGCGGCGATCACGTTGGAGAGGGGCACGCGAAAATCGTACTACCGACCGGTCGGTAGACACATGTCGGTAGACTGACCGTGTGGCGCTCCCCGTCGGTTCCGGATCGTCGACGAAAGAACTGATCCTCGCCGTGGCGCTCCGGCGGTTCGGCGATCACGGCTTCGCGGGTACGAGTTTGAACGACATCGCCGACGAGGTCGGCATCCGCCGGCCGAGCCTGCTCCACCACTTCCCCTCGAAGGAAGCCCTCTACCGCGCCGTCCTCTTCGACTCCTTCGCCGACTGGACCGGTCTCGTCGAGCAGGCGATCGAAGGTCCACGCCAGGGCTGGCCGCAGGTCGAGCGGATGCTGCGCGCCGCGTTCACGTTCTTCGAGGACCATCCTGAATTCGTGCGGCTCGTCCGCTGGGAGGCCCTGGAAGGTGGTCCGATCCTGCGCGACGAGCTCAGCGTGCTCCTGAAGCCGCTGTTCGACCGCGGCGCCGACTTTCTCGAGCGGGAGATGGACGCAGGCCGCTTGCGCCGTTACGACGCGCGCCAACTGCTGCTGACCGGCTACGGCGCGGTGCTCTCCTATCTGTCCGACGGCCAACTCATGACCGGGCTCCTCGACACCGATCCGCTGTCACCCGAGGCGCTTGCGATTCGCCGCGAGCACGTCATCGATGTTCTCCGCACGGCCGTCGCACTCGATCACTAGCAACTACCAGGTGACGAGCTCGCGCCAGCGTGCAAGCAACGCCGCGTCTCCGAACACGTCGAGCGTGTCGGCCTCCACCCGGCCGTAGAGAAACAACAGGAGGTCCGACGCGGTACCGCGCGCCGCGACGTGGCCCTTCGCGTGCTCGCGCGTGACGACGAGCCCTTCGCTGCTCAACTGCGCGAGCCATTCGCCGTCACCGTCGGTGCAGTGGAAGTGCAGCGTCTCCCCGGCGCCGCGTACGCGGTCGGCGAGCGGCCAGTACGGGATGAGGTCGAAGAGCTCGTCGATCCCGTCGACGGCGAGGACGCGTTCGATCGGTGCGGTCGCATCCGCCGCGAGTTGCGCGTCGAAGCAGTGCATCGCCGTCTCGTTGGCCTGCCGGCGCGCCCAGAAACCGCTTGTTTCGTCGGGTGTCCACGACCACAGGCCGAGATCCGGACCGGCGTTGGCGAGTGCATCCGCCAATATCGGGACGCCGGCCGCGAACCACTCGATGCGCTCGTCGTCCGGCGGTGGTTCCGCCTCCGACCAGTGCGCGCCGCGGGCGGTCGCGTTGTCGACGGTGATCTGCGCGACCCATCGATGGATCCGGCCGATGTGCCCGAGCAGATCCGAGACGGACCACAGTGGGCACGACGGCACCCGCGCATCGAGACCCGCTCGGCGCGCCGCGTCCGCGAGCGCCGCACCGTCGCGACGAATGGCGCCGACGTATTCGTCGTGGTTCACGAACCCGTGTCCGTCGTCGCTTGCATCGGAGTGGAAGCTATCGCCGCGATTCGATGAGCTCGGGCCCGTTGTTGACCGGCTTGTTGACGAGCGTCGTGACCGGCCACGCCTGCAGCTCGTCGGCCGCCAATGGAACGAGCAACTTCCCCAGCGCCTCGACGTCGTGGTTGTCCGCGTCGAGCCAGGTGCCCCACTCCGACTCGGGCAGGATCACAGGCATCCGATTGTGGATCGAGCTCATCAGCTCGTTCGGGTCGGTGGTGATGATGGTGCACGACCGGACGCGTGGGGCGTCTTTGCCCAGGTTCCTGTCGTGCCAGATCGACCACAGGCCGGCGAACGCGATCGGCTCGCCGTCGCGGCGTTTGATGAACCACGGCTGGCGCTGCTTCTGCCCTTCGATCGTCTGCCATTCGTAGAAGCCGTCGGCGGGGACGATGCAGCGGTGACGTTCGAACGGCCGCTTGTACGCGTTGCTCGTCAGCAGCGTCTCGGCGCGGGCGTTGATCATCTTGTCGCCGACCGCGAGGCTTTTCGCCCACGACGGGACGAGCCCCCACCGCACGATGTCGAGTACCCGCCGGCCCTTGCTCTCGGCGACCACGGGCACCTCGGCCCGGGGCGTCACGTTGTAGCTGGGCTCGGGGCAACCGGGTTCGGTCGCCTCGGTGCGGACCTCGTCGACATGGAAGCGTTCGGCCAGGATCGTGGGCGAAGAAACCGAGACGTAGCGGCCGCACATACCCCGAAAAGTACCCGGGCCCCGAGAACCGTGGCTCCCCCGCGCCGTACCGCCGGCTGAGTCCCCGCACCGTCCGTAGCGGCCCGTACGCCGGCCTCGCCTCCGCCCCTTGACTTCACAGCCCCGAGCGCCCACAATCAGACCGACCGGTCGGTTTTCTTTGATTCCTCCTGGAGCCCAGATGGTCCGCACGACAAGCACCAAGGGCGAGCGCACCCGCCAACGGATCGTCGAGCTCGCGGCGCCGGTGTTCAACCGCCAGGGCTACGCCGGGGCGTCGCTGCGCGACCTCATCGGCGCCACGGGCCTCGAAAAGGGCGGGATCTACAACCACTTCGGCTCCAAGGAGCAGCTCGCGCTCGAGGCCTACGACTACGCCATGAGTCGTGTGACGGAGAGCCTGGCCCGCTCCCAGGAAGGCGCCACCGACGCGGTCGACCGCCTGACCCGCATGATCCAGGCCTTCGCCCGCAACGCCCGCCGGCCGTCGATCGACGGCGGCTGTCCGATGATGAACACCGCGATCGAAGCCGACGACACCAACTCCGAGCTCCGCGACCGGGCCCGGGAATCGATGACGCTGTGGCATCGCCTCGTCGGCCGCATCGTGAAGGACGGCAAGGCCGACGGCACGCTGGTCGCCGACGTCGATCCGTACGCACTCGCGTCGACGATCACGGCCTCTCTCGAGGGAGCGCTGATGCTCGCGCGCCTCTACGACGACCCCGCACACATGGACCGCGTCGTCGACCATCTCGTCGCGCATGCCGAGTCCCTTCGCGTGAAGGACGGACACTCATGACCACCGCCACGAAGACGTCATCGACTGCAACTGCGCCGGGCGGTACCGAGCCCGCCCGGATCGAAGGGGTGCGTTCCCGCACGGTCAGGTGGACCGATCCGGGGCGCGTGCGTTTCCGTCTGCGCGGGCTCGACGGCTACGAGCAGCTTGCGGCGATGAAGCGCGACGACGCGGCGGCCCCACCGGCAGTCGCGCTGCTCGGTCTCTCGCTCGACGAGCTGGAGCGCGGCCGCACGGTCTTCTCCGTCGTCGCCGACGAGCGTCACGAGAATCCGATGGGCACTATGCACGGCGGCATCGTCGCCACGCTGGTCGACACCGCGATGGGTTGCGCAGTGTCGTCGACGCTGCCCGCCGACGCGGGTTTCACGACGCTCGAGTTGAGCACGAACTTCGTGCGCGCCATCACGCAGTCGACGGGACGCGTCTACGCCGAAGGTCGCGTCGTCCACGGTGGTGGTCGCGTGATCACGACCGAGGCGCGCGTGTACGACGACGCGGGCACGCTCTACGCGCACGCGAAGTCGACCTGCCTGATCCAGAGGAGAACGCGATGAACCGCGACTTCGGGACGAACGTCGTCGTCGACACGATGCGCGTCGACGACACGGTGCTCACCATCCGCACGATCTCGATCGCCGACGTCGAGCGGCTCGCGCGGCTCTTCGGCCGGCTGTCACCCACGAGCATCCACTTCCGGTTCTTCTCGCCGATCACCCGGCCGCCCCGAGCCGCGCTGCTCCGGCTGGCCGACGTCGACCACGGCCGTCGGGACGCCCTCGTGGCGCTCGACGGCGACGAGATCGTGGCGGTGGCCCGCTACGACGGCCGTCCCGACAGCCGCCAGGCCGAGATCGCGATGACGGTCGAGGACGCCTGGCAGCACCGGGGCGTGGGCAAGCGGATGGCCGCCCGCCTGGCGATGCTGGCGACGGAGCGGGGCTATGACACGTTCGTCGCGACCATGCTTCCCGACAACCGGGCCGCCCTCGGCCTCGTGCGCAAGCTCGTGCCCGACGCGACTGTCCGCTGGGCCGGCGGCGAGTACGAGGCCGACATGCCCTTGATCCGGGCGAGTTAGTCGGTCAGTTCACTCGCCTCGACGCGTACGTGCGTCAGCGCACCTTGCCGTTGCGCGCGGGACGGTCGGTGAGGCGGAACACGAACCGCAGACCCGACCATGTCTCGTCGACCGCGCACACCTTGTTGTCGACGAGCCCGTGCGCGAGCCCGAGGTCGCGCACGATGCCTTCGCGCAGATCGGTCGCGACGCACGCGGTGCGCTTCGGCCACGCGATCCACAAACCACCTGCGGGCGCGACGGTGCGCGCCAGGCTGTCGAAGCGACGCTCAAGTTCCGCGCGCCGCGTCGCGAAGAACAGCACGATGTCCTGCGCACCGCGCGCCTGCGTGCGCAGTCGCACTCCGTCGGGTAACGGATCGAGCGCGCCTTCGAACCCCTCCGGGGCGCGCACAACCGCGAGACGTGCCCCCGGCTTGATGCCGAGCTTTTGGGGAAGGGGCGTCCCCGAGTACCCCGCCACGAGTCGCAGTCAATCGCGGTTGAACGTTCCGGTCAATCAGG
>JAUZEI010000534.1 GCA_030839105.1 Actinomycetota bacterium | reverse complement strand
GGCTCGGTCATGCCGACTCTCCCGGTCCGGTCGACCGCGTCGAGCACCGCGTTGACGAACGCGCCGACCTGACGGGCACCGTCGCGGCCGACGACGGTGGCGACCTCTTCCGGCAGATCGGCCGGGGCAAGGATGCCGGCGCGCACCGCGTCCTCGAAATCGTGACAGACGTACGCGATGCGATCGGACCAGGCCACGACCTCACCTTCGGGCGTGGAGGGAGCAGGGCGGCGCCAGGAGTGGTTGCGCACACCGTCGAGAGTCTCCGCGCAGAGGTTCAACGGCGCGAGCGTGACGTCGGCGCCGTAGACGGCGTGGTCGTAGCCGCCCGGCACGTACGGCGAGAACGCCTCCTCGGACGCGTGACCGGCCGGTCCGTGACCGCAGTCGTGCGCGAGTGCGATCGCCTCGGTGAGCGGAACACACAGACCGGTGACGCGCGCGATGCCGGTGGCGACCTGCGCGACCTCGACGGCGTGGGTCAGGCGAGTCCGGAGGTGGTCGTCCTCGGGCGCGATGAACACCTGGCACTTTCCCGCGAGCCGGCGCCACGGAGGTGAGTGCTTGACGCGGTCGAGATCACGCTCGAAGCAGAGGCGGAAGGGATCGGGATCCTCGTCGCGCGCCCGCCGGCCGGCGCCGACCGGGCGGGTCGCACCGGGCGCGAGAGCGACGTCGAGCGCCGCCTCGCGCTCCTCCCTGCGCGGCACGGCACGCCCCACGAACGCCGCCGCGCCCGGATGCGCCTGCTGCACGAGATCGTGGTCCAACTGCACACACCGAGGGTACCGACGGCGTGAGACAGGAACGGGCTGCCCGATGCGCGGCGCCGGTTGCACGGCTCGACCCCCGGCCGTCCGATCAGGGGTTCGGCGCGCTGTACCAGTGCTCCATCCACCGCTCGACCCGGCCGAGCGGCTGGAAGCCCACCTTGGCGTACACGCCGTGCGCGTCGCGAGTCCCGAGCACGAGTCGCGAGAGATGGTCGGAGGCATCGACGACGCATTGCATGAGGAACACGCCGACGCCATGTCCTCGATGCGCCTCGAGTATGAAGACGTCGGCCACCCATCCGAACGAGACGTCGTCGGTCAGCACGCGTGCGAACCCGACCTGCACGTCCGTGGGTTGGTGTTGCACGGTGAAGCAGGTCGACATGTCGTTGGCGCGCGCCTGTTGCTCGAGCGTGCGACCCTGCGCCCAGTACGAATCTTCGGAGATGAAGCGGTGTACGAGCGCCAGATCGACGCGGGTGCGGTCGGTCGTGACGACGTAATCGCCGTCACTCCACCGGCGGATCGAGTCGGACGGAGGGAATGGCATAGGTGACGGATGCTCGCGCGCACGGTACGTCCTCACCAGCCGAATACATGATGACGTCGCCGACCGCGAGCCGTTTGCCGATCTTGTGCAACACCGTTTGCGCGATGACGTCGGCGGGCGCGGGCTTGCGGAGGAAGTCGATGTCGAGGTGCGAGGTGACCGACAGTGGTTCGCGCCCGATCATGGCGAGCAGCGCAACCCACAGCCCGGTGTCGGCGAGGGTCATCAGCGACGGTCCGCTGATGGTTCCTCCGGGCCGCAGCTGGAGGTCGTCGAACTTCATGCGCACTCGGGCGCGCATCGGTTGCACCTCTTCGATCACGAACCGTTCCATTGCGCCGGGGAACACCTCGGTCAGGAACGCGGTGATCTCCGAGGCGGTCAGCCGTGTCCTCGATTCGACCGGCGCACCGGCCACGTCAGGCCGAGGCGCCGGGTCCACCCGTGCCGACCGCGGCGTGCGCCGCCGCCAGACGGGCGATCGGGACGCGGTACGGCGAGCACGACACGTAGTCGAGTCCGACCTCGTGGCAGAACGCGACCGAAGCGGGATCGCCGCCGTGCTCGCCGCAGATACCGAGCTTGATTCCGGGACGGGCGGCACGGCCCTTCTCGACGCCCATGCGCACGAGTTGGCCGACGCCCTCGACGTCGAGCGTCTCGAACGGGTTCGCCGGAAGCAGCTTGTATTCGAGGTACTCGCTCATGAACCGGCCCTCGATGTCGTCGCGGGAGAACCCGAACGTCATCTGGGTGAGGTCGTTGGTGCCGAACGAGAAGAACTCGGCGACCCCGGCGATCGCGTCGGCAACGAGGGCGGCACGCGGCGTCTCGATCATCGTCCCGACGACGTAGTCGATCTCGACGTTCGCGTCTTGCAAAACCTTGTCGGCCTCTTCGCGCGTCCACGTCTCGAGCAACTTGAGCTCGGGCTCGCTCACGATCAACGGGATCATGATCTCGACGATCGGGTCACCACCGGCCGCGCGGCGGGTAACAGCCGCCTGCATCAACGCGCGTACCTGCATGCGGTAGAGCCCGGGCTTGATGATGCCGAGGCGGCAACCGCGCGTTCCGAGCATCGGGTTCGATTCCCGCCACAGCTCCGACGCGTGCAACAGCTTGAGCTCGCGTTCGGTGATCTCGCCCTTCGCCTGCTTGACGATCAGCTCTTCGTGGTCGGGCAGGAACTCGTGCAGGGGCGGGTCGAGCAACCGCACCGTCACGGGCAGTCCGTCCATCGCCTCGAGGATGCCCTCGAAGTCGGTCTCCTGCTGCGCGCGCAATTCCTCGAGCGCGCTCGCTTCGTCGTCGCGGGTGTCGGCAAGGATCATGCGCTGGACGATCGGCAGCCGGTCGCCGAGGAACATGTGCTCGGTCCGGCACAGACCGATGCCTTCCGCGCCGAACTCGCGGGCCTTGCGCGCGTCTTCGGGCAGGTCCGCGTTCGTGCGGACTTTCATCGTGCGCAGCTCGTCGGCCCAGCCGAGGATGGTGCCGAAATGGCCTGTCGGCTCCGGCGTCACCACCGCGACCTCGCCGACGACGATCTCGCCGCTCGTGCCCGAGATCGAGATCAGCTCGCCCTCGCGTACCGTCTTGCCATCGACGGCGAACTGCCGCGCGCCGAGATCTATCTTCACCGCTTCTGCACCGCAGATCGCGGGCTTGCCCATGCCGCGCGCGACCACAGCCGCGTGCGAGACCAATCCACCGCGTGACGTGAGAATGCCTTCGGCGGCGATCATCCCGTGCAGGTCGTCGGGCGACGTCTCGGGACGCACGAGGATCACGCGCTCCCCCGCTTCTCGCCGGGACTCGGCCTCGTCGGCCGTGAAGTAGACCCTGCCCACCGCGGCGCCGGGAGACGCGTTCAAACCCTTGGCGAGCACCGTGTAGGACGCCTTTGGGTCGAACTGCGGATGCAGGAGCTGATCGAGCTGCGCCGGTTGT
>JAUZEI010000420.1 GCA_030839105.1 Actinomycetota bacterium | reverse complement strand
ACGGCCAATTGGGCTCTGGCCGTGACGGCCGGCTGGGGAGTGCTCGCGCTCGGCCTGCGCGACGCCGGGATGTTGTTCCCGGCGGCGATGTGCTTCGCGCTCTGGTTGCAGTGTCGCCAGCGACTCGTCGTCGACGGCGGCACGGTCTACCGGGTCGGGCTGCGGCCGGTGGCGCTCGACCTCGCGACCGCGGAACTGGTGTGCAACGGCGGCCGCTGGTGGCACGAGCTGTTCTTCCTGGGCCGCAGCCTGCAGCTGCAGGACGCCGAAGGTCACAAGCTGTACCTCGAGTCGTGGCTCTGGGACGCCCCGACCCGCACGGCGTTCGTCGAAGCGATCGACGGTAGCGCTCACTCGTAGACTCCCCGCTTCGTGGAACTGCGCTACTCGGACGCCGACGAATCGTTTCGTGCGGAGCTGCACGCGTGGCTCGAAACGGTGCTCCCGGCGCTCGCGCCCCAGCCGCCCCGCGACGCGTGGCCCGAACGCCGCAGGTGGGATACCGAGTGGCAGCGCCGCCTGTTCGACGCCGGGTACGCGGGATTGCACTGGCCGAAGGAGTACGGCGGACGCGGCGCGTCGCCCACCGAGCAGCTGATCTTCTACGAAGAGACGGCCCGCGCCCGTGCTCCGTACGTCGGTGTGAACTTCGTCGGGACCCTGCACGCGGGGCCGACCCTCATCGAAGAAGGAAGCGACGAACAAAAGGCGGCGCACCTCCCGCGGATCCTGTGTGGCGACGAGGTTTGGTGCCAAGGGTTCTCGGAACCCGGCGCCGGTTCCGACCTCGCGTCGCTGCGCACGCGGGCGTATCGCGACGGCGACGACTACGTCCTGAACGGCCAGAAGATCTGGTGCACGTTCGGGCAGATCGCCGACGTCGGCGAGTTCCTCGTACGCACCGATACCGACGCGCCCAAGAACCGCGGTATCTCGTGGCTCATTTTGCCGATGGACCTGCCCGGCATCGAGGTGCGCCCGCTCAAGACTGTGCTCGGGAGCTCGGAGTTCGCGGAGGTCTTCCTGACCGACGTGCGGGTTCCGGTGGCCAATCGCGTGGGTGACGAGAACGACGGATGGCGCGTCACGAACGTCACGCTGAAGTACGAACGCGGTACCGCCTTCGTGAGCGAGCTCGTCGATTCGATTCGCCTCTGCGAAGACCTCGCGACCCGCATGGCGGTCAAAGGCGATCAGAGCCTGCAGACGGAGCTCGGCCGTTGCATCGCCGAGTTCGACGCGCTGTGGGCGCTGACCAAACGCAACGTGTCCCAGGCAACCCGCGGTACCCCCGGACCGGGTGCGATGGTGATGAAGCTTGCCTACTCCGAAGCGCGCCAACGCTTCGGAGAGCTGTGCATGAAAGCGTTGCAGCGCGAGGCCCTGCACGTCGACGACAACGAGCTCGTCGAGGAACGGTTGCGCACGCTTGCACTCACCATCGCGGCCGGCGCGTCGCAGATCCAGCGCAACATCATCGGCGAGCGCGTACTCGGCCTGCCCCGGGAGCCGCGGTAGTGGACCTCGACCTTTCCGACGACCAGGTCGCGCTGCGCGACGGCATCTCCTCGATGCTCGCGGCGCGCGTGCCGATGGAGCGCGTGCGCGCCGGGTTCGACCGGGCGCTGTTCGACGACCTCGCGGCGGCGGGCGTGTTCTCGCTGCGGGCCGACGGTTTCTCGTGGGCCGACTGCGTCGTCGTGTTCGAACAGCTCGGCCGGTACTGCGTGCCCGGCCCGCTCGTCGCGTCGCTGCTGCTCGGCGACGGACGGATCGCCGGTGCCGCCATCGACTCGCAGCCGATGTGGATCGAGCATCTCGACGAGCTCGACGTGTTCCTCGTCGGAGGCATGGACGACGTGCGCGTCGTCGACCCCCGCGCGATCGTCGCCGATCGCTCGCCCTGGCCGCTCGATCCCTGCACCCCGATCGCCCGGGTCGAGGTGCTGCCCGAGGGCATGCCGTTCGGCGTCGAACGCCGCAATTGGGAGCTCGCCGGCGTCACGCTCACGGCCGCGCTGCAGCTCGGGCTCGCCGACCGCCTGACCGAGCTCGCGGTGTCGTACGCCAAGGAACGCGTGCAGTTCGACCGGCCCATCGGATCGTTCCAGGCCATCAAGCACATGCTGGCCGACATGCTGACGCGCACCGAGGTGGCGCGGGCCGCCGTCTACAGCGCGGGCGCGGTGCTCGACGAGATGCCGACTGCATGGACGCGGCGCCGGCTGACGCACGGCGCGAAGGTGGTGGCCGGCGACGCCGCCATCACCAACGGCAAGGCCGCGACCCAGATCTTCGGCGGCATGGGCTTCACGTGGGAGGTCGACGTGCACCTCTACCTGAAGCGGGCGTGGGTCCTCGACACCCATTTCGACAGTGCCGACCGCAACGCGGAGCTCGTGTGCCTGACCGCGGGCGACCCCAGGATCTGGGGCGAATCCTGACGCTACTGTCATGTCCATGACGCGGCCTCAGACCACCGTTGTTGCGGCACTCTCCGATCGCCTGAGCTCCGACCCCGACGGTCCGTACCTCGACTTCTCCAACGGCGGCAGCGGCACCGTCCAGCTCAGCGCACGCGAGATGGAGCGTGAGTCGAACCGGCTCGCGACCACCTTGCGCGAGCTAGGTGTGGTGCACGGCGACCGGGTCGCGACACTGCTCGAGAACCGGGCGGAACAGGTCGTCAGCTTCTTCGCGGCGCTCAAGCTCGGCGCGGTGCAGGTCCCGATCAATACCGCGTACAAAGGCGAATTCCTCCGCCACCAGCTCGTCGACTCGGGTGCCAAGGTGTTCATCCTGCAGGGCGACTTCGCGTCGCGCGCGGTGGAGGTCGTCGGCGACGACTCGACGCCCGACCTGACGCACTGCATCACCGTCGATCCGCCCGACGCGGTCATCGACGCTCGGCCCACCATCCCGTGGCAGGACGCGCTCGAGGCGGGCCGCGACGAAGCGATCACCGACGTCGAGGTTCGGCCCGGTGATCTGGCGTGCTTCATCTACACCGCGGGAACGACCGGTCCGTCGAAGGGCTGCATGCTCTCGCACAACTACATCGTGAGCCTCGCCGACCAGATCCGCCGGGCGTGGCAACGCGGCCCCGACGACGTCGTGCTCACACCGCTCCCGCTCTTCCACTTCAACGCAATCTCGGTATGCGTCGTCGGCACGCTGTTGGTCGGCGGCCACGCGGCAATCGAGCGCCGGTTCTCGGTGAGCAACTTCTGGCCCGAGGTCAAGCGCACGGGCGCCACGATGGTGAGCATGCTCGGTTCGCCCGCGATCCTCATCGCGAACGCGGAGGATCACCCCGACCAGCAAGGGCACAGGCTCCGGCTCTGCGCGGCCGCGCCGATGCCCCCCGACACCGATCGGCTCTGGCAGCAACGCTTCGGCTGTAAGACCTTCAGCGCCGGGTACGGGCTCACCGAGGCGTCGCTCATCTCGATGCTCGACGCGGGCGAGCCCAACCGTCCGGGCGCCGCGGGCAAACCGAATCTCGTCGAGTTCGACGTGCGGCTCGTCGACGACGACGACGTCGAGGTCGCGGCCGGAGACGTCGGCGAGATCGTGTGCCGCCCGAATGGTCCGAACCTCATGTTCGCGGGCTACTGGAACCGGCCCGACGCGACGGTCGAAGCGACGCGCAATCTGTGGTTCCACACCGGCGACCTCGGGCGGATCGACGAGGAAGGCTTCATCTACTTCGTCGACCGGAAGAAGGACGCGCTCCGCCGCCGGGGCGAGAACATCTCGAGCTTCGAGATGGAGAAGGTGCTCTACGGCCATGCCGTGATCCAGGACGTTGCTGTGCACGCGGTCCCGAGCCCGCTCGGTGAGGACGACGTAAAGGTCACCGCGGTGCTGCAGCCGGACGCGCGGGTGAGCGAGGAGGAGCTCTGCCGCTGGGTCGCCGACCGGGTGCCGTTCTTCGCGATCCCGCGCTACATCGAATTCCGGGCCGACCTGCCGCGCAACCCCGTGGGCCGGGTCCTCAAGTACCAGTTGCGCGACGAGGGTGTCACGG
>JAUZEI010000529.1 GCA_030839105.1 Actinomycetota bacterium | reverse complement strand
CGTCGGTCGAGGACACGATCGCGATCCTGCGCGGGCTCAAGGAACGCTACGAGGTGCACCACGGGGTGCGCATCCAGGACGCGGCGATCGTCGCGGCCGCGGTCCTCTCCGACCGTTACATCTCGGGGCGTCAGCTCCCGGACAAGGCCATCGACCTGATCGACGAGGCTGCGTCGCGGCTGCGGATCGAGATCGACTCGATGCCGTTCGAGATCGACGTCGTCGAGCGCCGCATCCGCCAGCTCGAGATCGAGCGCGCCGCGTTGGCGAAGGAGACCGACGAGGGCTCGCGCGCGCGCCTCGAGGCGCTCGACGCGGAGCTGCAGTCACTGCAGGAGGAGCGCGACGGAATGGTCGCGCACTG
The DNA here is from genome assembly GCA_030839105.1 of Actinomycetota bacterium. GTDB lineage: Bacteria > Actinomycetota > Acidimicrobiia > IMCC26256 > PALSA-610 > PALSA-610. The sequence continues at coordinate 3,507 of JAUZEI010000529.1, read as the reverse complement.
GCAGTCGGAGAAGGACGCGATCATCTCGATCCAGGCGGGTAAGGAGCGGCTCGAGCAGGCGAAGCTCGACGCCGAGCGCGCGGAACGCGACGGCGACCTCGAGCGCGCCGCGCAGCTTCGCTACGGGCACATTCCGGTGGTGGAGCGTGAGCTCGACGGCTTGTCCGCCCGGCTCGACGACCTCCAGCGAGACGGTCGCATGCTGAAGGAAGAGGTCGACGAGGAAGACGTGGCGGAGATCGTCGCCAAGTGGACCGGCATCCCCGTCACCCGCCTCATGGAAGGCGAGATGGCGAAGCTCGTGCGGCTCGAAGAGCATCTGCACCAGCGCGTCGTCGGCCAGGACGCGGCGGTCGTCGCGGTCGCGAACGCGATCCGTCGTTCCCGGGCCGGACTGTCGGATCCGAACCGTCCCATCGGCTCATTCCTCTTCCTCGGCCCCACCGGTGTCGGCAAGACCGAGCTGGCACGGGCGCTCGCCGAGTTCCTGTTCGACGACGAGCGCGCGACCGTGCGCATCGACATGTCGGAGTACATGGAGAAGCACTCGGTGTCACGCCTCGTCGGCGCGCCGCCCGGCTACGTCGGGTACGAAGAGGGTGGCCAGCTGACGGAAGCGGTGCGGCGCCGGCCCTATGCGGTGATCCTGCTCGACGAGATCGAGAAGGCGCATCCCGACGTGTTCAACGTGCTCCTGCAGCTCATGGACGACGGCCGGCTCACCGATGGTCAGGGGCGCACCGTCGACTTCACGAACACGATCGTGATCATGACGTCGAACCTCGGCGCGGGCGCGGCCGAGGAGCAGGTGATGGCCGCGGTGCGATCGCACTTCAAGCCGGAGTTCCTCAACCGTATCGACGAGATCGTGGTGTTCCGCCGGTTGTCCGAGGAGGAGATCGAGCAGATCGTCGGCTTCCAGGTCGCGATCCTGCAGGCGCGGCTCGCGGAGCGCGGTCTGACGCTCGTGCTCACACCGGAGGCGCAGAAGTGGGTCGCGCAGACCGGCTACGACCCCGACTTCGGGGCGCGCCCGCTGAAGCGGGTGCTGCAACGGGAGATCGCCGACCCGATCGCGCTCGAAGTCCTGAAGGGCACGTATCAGTCGGGCGACAGCATCATTGTCGACGCCAACCCCGACGGTGGCCTCGTGTTCGAGCACGCGGCCACCGCCGAGTTCGTCGCGTAGTCGAGCTCGTCAAGCAGTACGCGTGCTCGCGTCTGCCGCCTCGGCGGCCGCGATGAGCTTCGCCATGACTTCGGGATAGAGCGTGCGCAGCTTCCAGTGCACCACGCGGCCGAGCAGGGTTCGATCCCACTGCGCGCTCCACGTCACGCGCGTGCCGTCGGGGGTCGGAGCGAGGGTGACCTCGGCGCGGTAGCCGCGCACGGGGATACCGCGCTCGACCGAATAGACGAGGCGCCGGTTCTCCTCGAGCTCGAGGATCCGCTCCACGGTGGTCTTGCGGCCGTATCGCATCCAACGGAGGGCGTCCTTGCCTCGGAAACTCGGGTCCTCGTAGCCGCTCGCGTTCCACGGACCCCAGTTCGCGTAGCTGGTCGCGTCCGCGAGCAGTGCCCAGAGCGTCGGCGGAGTCGCGCTCGTAATTGCTTCCGCCCGAACCTTCAGTTGTTGCCTCGGCATGTGCATCTCCTCGTTGTGTACCGTCCGGTACATGTACCGACTGGTACGGTACCGAGGCGATGGTGGCATCGCAAGCGCGGCAACGACTCCTGGATGCGGCGGTGCAGCAGGCACTGGAGTCGGGCATCGCCGACCTCAGCCTGCGCGAGCTGGCGGCCGCGATCGGCACCAGCCACCGCATGCTCATCTACCACTTCGGATCGCGTGAGGGCCTGCTGGTCGCGGTCGCGCAGGCGGTCGAGACCACGCAGCGATCGCTCGTGTTCGGGCCGGGTTCACCGACCTCCGACAAGGATGTCCGCGCGTTCTGGAAGCGCATCAGCAGTCCGAAGTTGTGGCCGCAGGAGCGACTGTTCTTCGAGCTCTACGTTCACGCGGTGCTGGATCGGCCCGGGACGGAAGGGTTTCTCGACAACATCGTCGAGTCGTGGGTCACGCCGATCGCGGCGGTCGCGATGGAGGCCGGCGCCGACGAGCGGACGGCGCGCGCCGACGCCCGATTGAGCGTCGCCGTCGTCCGGGGGCTGATCCTCGACCTCCTCGCCACCGGAGATCGCAAAGGTGTCACCGCCGCGTTCGATCGATATCTCCGCCAGGTGCGGATCGCAGCGTCGGCGGGTACAGGCCTCCGTGATGGCTGAACCACAGTGGTACTGGTGCCTCGAGCACAACACGGCGGTGACCGAAGACGACCCCTGCCCGCCGTCGCGGCGTCTCGGTCCGTACCCGTCCCGGGCGGCGGCCGAGAACTGGAAGCAGACGGTCGAGGCGCGCAACGAGGCCTGGGACGCCCTCGAAAAGGACGACGGCGCCGACTGAGGTGCGCGCCGGCGCGTCGGCGCGGCGAGCGACTCGCTTGCGGGCCGGGACGTCGGCGAGGATGCGGGATGGTGCGTAGGGCCACGGTGTGTGTCGTCGTCGTGATCGCGCTGGGCGCGCTTGCATCGTGCTCCAGCTCGGATTCCGGCCCGGCGAAATCCGGTGCCGGGACGGGATCGTCGTCGTCCTCGTCATCCTCGGTCGCGACGACCTCTACCACGGGACCGACTCCGGTGCCGACGACGGTCGCATTCACGCGCGCGAAGACGCCGATGGTGCCGAGCTCGACCACGTACGTGTTCGCGCTGATGTCAGGCGGTCGCAAGCGCAGCTACCGATTGCACGTGCCGCCCGCGGCCGCGGCGGGTAAGGCGCTTCCGCTCGTGTTGAACCTGCACGGCGCGACTCAGAACGCACTACTGCAGGAAGCGCAGTCGGGGATGGACGCATCGGCCGACAGGCACGGATATCTCGTCGCGTATCCGGACGGCACGCGCATCGCGACGAAGCTGGACCCGGATCCCGTCGCCAAGCAGGCGCAGTACGGGTTCAACGCCGGTGCCTGTTGCGGTCTGCCGGTTGACAAGCACGTCGACGACGTCGGGTTCCTCCTCGCGGTGATCTCCAACGTCGCGACGCGCACGCCCGTCGACCTCCGTCGTGTCTACGTCACCGGGATGTCGAACGGGGGCATGATGGCGTACGCCATGGCGGCGCAGGCGTCGACGTACATCGCCGCGATCGCGTCGGTTGCGGGTCAGGTCGAACAGCTCGGGGTCGCGCCGACGCAGCCCGTTCCTACGATGGAGTTCCACAGCGTCGACGACCCGATCGCGCTGTACGCCGGCGTGCAGAACAACGATCCCAAGCTGCGGTACTCGGTGATCGCGGGCGTCCAGCAGTGGGTGAAAGCCGACGGTTGCGACTCGACTCCGCACCCGGACAAGACGATCGTGGGCACGGGAACGTCGGAAGGGCTGACTGCCACGTTGGGCACGTACAGCGGATGCAACGCAGGCGCGCAGGTCGCGTTGTGGCAGCTG
>JAUZEI010000482.1 GCA_030839105.1 Actinomycetota bacterium | reverse complement strand
GAACCGCAACCTCAAGTTCCGTCTCATCGATGCGATGCGCCGGCGTTCGGGCCGGCCGAGTGGGAAGAACTACGAGCGTCGTTCCAACATCAACGGTGCCGACGTGCTCGACCTGCGCCTCGAGGCGATCGGTGAGGGCGATCCCGCGTTCGCCGAGATGGAGGCGGCCGACGCCTTCGCGTACGCGACGAAGCGGATGCCGCAGCGGACGCGGTGGATCATCTCGCAGCGGATGGCCGGCGTGAAGATGGACGAGATCGGTACCGCGCTCGGCATCTCCGAGTCGCGCGTGAGTCAGATCCTCTTCGAGATCCGTCCCGAGTTGGAGCGCGTGCTCGTCGGCCAGTGACTCAGCGGTCGGTGCTGCGTCGGTCGGTGCCGGGTCGGTCGGTGCTGGGTCGGTCGGTGCTGCGTCGGTCGGTGCTGCGTCGTCGCAAGGGCGTGACGAGATCGGAGATGTTCTCGGTCGGCTCGAGATCGAGCTCGTCGTTGAGCAACGTCCGGTACCGCTGGAACTGACCGAGCGCTTCGGTCTGGTTTCCCTCGGCGAGGAACACCCGGATGAGCGCGGCGTGTGACGTCTCGCGCAGCGGTTCGCCGCGGATCGCGGCCTGGGCGGCCGAGATCGCTTCTGCCCAACGCCCCTCCGCCGCGAGATTGGCAGCCATGGCTTCGAGCGCGTGCAACCGGAGTTGCCGCCACTCGGCCGTCTCGATGAGGACCCACTCCTCGTACCAGTCGGGCAGCAGGTCGGCCGACAGGGACGCGACGGCTGTCGCGGTCTCGTCGGGTTCGAGGTGCGGAGCGTCGGGTTCGAGCAGGCGGTGCGCGAATCGCTTCGACTCGCGGATGTCGACGACGACGCCGGACGCGAGGTTGAGGTCGAGGTCGGCGACGTCGACGGCCTTGCGTGCCTCACCGCGGAGTCTTGTCAGCGCCGAGCGCAAACTCGCCGACGCGTGTTGTTCGGTGGAGTCGGGCCACAGTGTGCCCGCGACCATCAGGCGGGTCACCGATCGATCGCGGAGCGCGAGGAGCGCGAGCAGGCGTTGCGAACCGCTGGGAAGGACGGGCGCCGTGTCGCCGGCTCGGAACTGGAAGCTGCCGAGCACCGAGAGGGTCATGTCGTCGCCGGCGCCGCGCACGAATGCGATGTCGAGTTGGTTAGCCATTTCGAGTTCGGTGGTCATGAGGTCCTTGCGATGGCGCTCGAAACGAGCGCCGGTACAGGCGTCGGTCGACCGAAATGGAAACCCTGGCCGTATTCGCATCCGAGGGCGCGTAGCGCGCATGCCTGATCGGCATTCTCCACGCCCTCGGCGACGACAGTGATGTCGAGCGCTTCGCCGAGTCCGACGATGGCGCGCACGATCGCCGTGCGCGCACGGTCGGAGCCGAGTCCGGCCACGAAGTTGATGTCGATCTTGAGCTCGTCGACCGCGAGCGCGGCGACATTTGCGAGTGATGAATAGCCCGTTCCGTAATCGTCGAGGGCGACGCGGACGCCCAAAGACCGCAACCCCTCGAGCGTGTGCCGGGCCGCGTCGACGTCGGCGAGGACGCTCCACTCCGTCATCTCGAGCAGGAGGCGCGAGGGGTCGAGTCCGGTCGTGTCGAGCGCGCTCCTGAGACGTTCTGCGAATGTCGGCGCCGCGAACCGCTCGGGCGCGACGTTGACGCAGACGGTCAAGTCGCAGCTCGGCGACCAGACGGCCGCCTCGCGGCACGCCTCGATCAGAACCCAGTCGTCGATGGCGGCGCCGGCCGCGCTGCACTGGGCGATCCCGAGGAAGTCGCCGGGCTCGAGCCGGCCGCGGACCGGGTGCTCCCATCGAACGAGGGCTTCGTAGCCGACGATCTCCGCCGTCTCGAGCGCGACGATCGGTTGGTAATCGAGGCGGAGCTCGTTGTCGGCGACCGCGCGGGCGAGATCGGCCTGGAGCGTCGCCTCATCTCTCGCCGTGAACACGTCGGTCGCCGGGGCGCGCCCGACCGGCAGCCGGCCGTCGCTGTCCGCGTCCGGCTGCAAGCGCTCGTGGGGTTGCGGCGGGTTGTCGTCGTCACAGTCGACGGCCGCGTATACGGCCGGCGTCATAGCCGGCGAAGGTCGATCGAGCGTGGAGGCGACGCGTCGGGAGGCGAGGCGGCCACGGGTGCGGCGAGCGGCTGCGCGAGAAGCTCGCCCTGTCCGTATTCGCATCCGCATTCGACGAGGAGCGCGCGTTCCATCTCCGACTCGATGCCTTCCGCGATCACCGAGAGCCCGAGCGTCGTGCCGACCTGTACAAGCGCGGCGACGACATCACAACCGGGCGGATGCACTGCGCCGTCGCGCGTGAGGTTCGCGACGAATTCTCCGTCGATCTTGACGAAGTCGGCGTGTAGCTGTTGCAGGCGCGGCAACGGCGTGTGACCGGTGCCGAACGCGTCGACACCGATATGGACGCCGAGGTCCTGGATCGCGGCGAGCTCGTTCGTCGCCGAGGCGCCCGCGCGGAGCAGCGCACTCTCGCTCAGCTCGATCCAGAGCCGATCGCCTTCGACACGGGTCTCCTCGAGCACGGTCGACACGGTCTGTGCAAGGCGGGGCTCCGCGAGCTCCCGCGGCGAGAGGTTGACCGACATCCACCCCGGCCAGCCGGCGTCGCGCCAGAGCCGGGCCTGGGAGCACGCGGCCTTCATCGCCCAGGCGCCGATGGGCACGATCATTCCGGTCTGCTCGGCGATCTCGAGGAATTCGGACGGACGGAGGAAACCCCGCGTCGGGTGTTCCCAACGCAGGAACGCCTCGACGCCGACGATGGTGTGGCAAGCCAGCTCGTGGATCGGTTGATAGTGGAGGACGAACTCACCGTGCTCGAGCGCCGGACCGAGCTCGCTCTCGAGCTCGAAGCGGCGCGTCGCCTCTTCGACGAGCGCGTCGTCGAAACGATGCCAGTGCGCGCGTCCCTGCCGCTTGGCGCGGTACATCGCGGCGTCCGCGTTGCGCAGCAGGGTCGCGGGATCGGTGTCCACACCCGAGCGGCCGTCGATGGTCGCGATGCCGATGCTGGCCGTGACGATGCACTGCCGGCCCTCGATCGTGATCGGTTCCTCGATTGCATCGCTCATGCGCGATGCAATGGCATTCGATTCGTCGGCATCGTGCAGCCCGTCGCAGACGACGACGAACTCGTCACCGCCGATGCGCGCGACCGTGTCCGACTTGCGCTGGAGGCGTTCCAGGCGACGGGCGACCTCGGAGAGCACTCCGTCGGCGTACTCGTGGCCGAATACGTCGTTCACGAGCTTGAAATCGTCCAGATCGCAGAACAAGACGGCAACGATGTCGCGGGATCGCGCGGCTCGTGACAGCGCGATCTCCAGCCGCTCCATCAGCGCAAGGCGGTTGGGAATTCCGGTGACGGGGTCGCGCAAGCTGCGTTCCAGGAGATCCTGCGTCTCTGCTTTGCGGGCGGTGACGTCGCGCGCGTTCGAGATGATGCCGTTGACATCGGGATCGTCGAGTCGATTGATCTCGATCGACTCGAACCAGTGCCAGTCGCCGTTGTTGTCGAGCATCCGTAACTCGATCGGCGGCAGTGGGGGTCCGCCGGGCCGGGTCCCGGCGACAAGGTCGTCTCGGGCGTCGATGTCGCTCGGATGGATGAGCTCCCGCTCGCGGGTTCCCCGCAATTCGCAAGGGAGGCGGCCGAGCGCGCCGAAGACCGAGGGGCTGCAGTAGGTCAGCAGCCCGTCGGCGTCCCGGACCAAGACGATGTCGCGCAGGCTCGACAGCAGTGCGTGATCACGGGCGAGGCTCGCCGGAGCGCGATCAGTGGAGTCGGGGGCGTCGTTCTCGGTGCCGTGCCCCGAGTCGCCGCGCGTCAATTGGCCCATGCCGTCGCTGCTCCTTGCCGAATCCAACCGGAAGTGAGCGAGACGCGGGGTCCTGGCGAGACGCAGCTCAAAAATACGACGCGGCGGCTTCCGGCGAATCAGTGACTGGCCGCAATCCGTCCGAAATACTCCGTACACCTGCGCGCGCACCGACCACGCTCCGTGTCACGTGAGTGTGACGAGTCGGTCACGCTGCGAGAGCATCCTGGACCTCGCAAGTCAGTCCGAGTCCCCGCCGTTATTCGGGGACGCACTCATCGGAGCACCGAAGTATGAGTCTCACCACGTCGTCGCGCCGCAAGTACGCGACCGCCGTCCTGGCGGCCGTGGCTGCGCTCGCGGTTGCAATCTCGGGCTTCGTCGTCGGCTACCTCGCCCACCACGACGGGACGAACTCGTTCCAGAACACGGCCGCGACGTACCCGAATCCGTCCAACACCGGAGTGCCGTCGGGACGGGCAATCACCGCGTACGTCGGCCCGATGACGATCAGGACGTGTGGGGTGGTCATCGACAGCAAGATCGTCACCGGTGATCTGACCATCCTGGCGAGCAACGGCACACACTCCGCGTCGACGCCCTGCATCACGATCCGGAACTCGCGCGTAAAGGGCATCATCGACGACAAGTGGACGAGCTACTCGTGCGCCGGATTCTCCGGATGCGGACCGGTCGTCATCATCGACTCCGAGATCGCCAACCCGACGGCCCGCGACGTCGCCGCGATCTCCGACACGAACTACTACATGTGGAGGACGTATGTGCACGGCGCTCGATCGGGCGGACAGTGCGACGGCTACTGCGAGGTCCACGACAGCTATCTCCTCGCCGACACCGAGTCGGGGAACGCGCACATGGACGCGTTCATCACGAACGGCAACTACGGCGCCCCGATAGTTCTGGAGCACAACACCTTCCTCTGCGCGCCGACCGGAGCGGTACCGAACGGCGCAGGTTGCGCGGCCAACGTCGGCTTGTTCGGCGACTTCTCGGCCGTGACCAACACGACCGTGACCAACAACTTGTTCCGGGCAACCGACGATGCGTACTACTGCTTGCATTCCGGCTACGAGCCGGGCAAGCCCTACCCGAACGGTGGGCGCCTGACCTTCACCGGCAACATCTTCGAACGCGGCTCGAGCGGCAAGTGCGGCGGCGCCAACCCGGTCTTCAACTGGAACAACTCGGCCGGGACGTGGTGCAACAACGTCTGGGACACCGACGGCTCGAACGTGCTGCCCGGTAACACGGACAACTGTGGTTCGGCACCTCCGACGACCGTCACCACGACAACCCGACCGGTGACGGCCACCTCGGGTTCGACTCCGTCGAGCGTTCCCGCGCCGACCACGACGACGACGAACGCGCCGCCACCCCCGACGACCACCACCACGACGACCGCGCCCGTCGTCGATGCCAACCTCACCGAGCTACGCCGCATTCGCGACAGCTTGAATCGATACCTGATCGCACACGGAGGCTGAGCAATCGGTACCCCGTTCGCGGCCGCGGGCGGATCAACGCCTTCGGATCCATGTCGCCCGAATCGTTCGACCAAGTCGATCGAACTGTGCGGGCGGAAGTGCTGATGCAGTGAACCATCCGGCTCACGCTGCGCG
>JAUZEI010000475.1 GCA_030839105.1 Actinomycetota bacterium | reverse complement strand
CAACGCGGCCGGATCATTACCGCGCGGGACGGTTGCATTCACGTTGCCGTCCGTGACGTAAACGCCGTAGCGACCCTCGAGCACACGGACCGGTTGTCCGTTGTCGGGGTTATCGCCGAGCTCGGCGAGGGGCGGTTTCTGTTGGCGTCCCCGTCGCATCTTCGGCTGCGCGAAGAACGCTTCCGCTTCGGCGAGCGTGACCGTGAAGAGCTGTTCCTCCGCCGAAAGGCTGCGCGTGTCGCCGTCGGAACGCTTGAGGTACGGACCGAACCGTCCGGGCGACGCGACAATCTCGCGGCCTTCGGAGTCGGTTCCGACGACACGCGGGAGGCTCAGGAGCTGCAGCGCGTCTTCCAGCGTCACGGACTCGGGCGTCATCGACGCGAACAACGACGCGCGCTTGGGCTTCTTCTTGGTGCCCTCCTGCTGCTCGCCGAGCTGCACGTACGGCCCGAACCGGCCCGTCATGACGAAGACCGGAAGCGCGGACGTGGGATCGGTCCCGAGGTTGCGGGGCCCCTCCGACTGCTTGGCGATGAGGTCGAGCGCGAGCGCGACCGTGAGCTCGTCGGGGGCGATGTCGGGCGGAAGCGATGCGGTCTCGTCGTCTTCGCGCTGCACGTAGGGGCCGTACCGACCGACGCGCACGATGATCTCGTGGCCGGTGTCGTCGGTACCGATAGGGATCGTGCTCACGCCGCGCGGGTCGATGAGTGCGAGCTGCTCGGCGGAGACGAGCTCGTGCAGACCCGGCTGCCCGTTGCCGAAATAGAACGAGTGGAGCCACTTCTCCGCTTCACCTTCACCGCGCGCGATGACGTCGAGCGACTCCTCCATCGTCGCGGTGAACGAGTAGTCGACGAGATGTCCGAAGTGGCGTTCGAGCAGGTTCGTCACCGCGAACGCGGTCCACGCGGGAACGAGCGCAGTGCCTTTGCGCCACACGTACGAGCGCGCCTGGATGGTCTCGATCACCGCGGCGTACGTAGAAGGCCGACCGATGCCGCGCTCTTCGAGCTCTTTCACCAGGCTCGCCTCGGTGTAGCGCGCCGGCGGCTTGGTCTCGTGGCTCACCGACGCGAGCTCGGTGCAACTCACCGCCGCGCCCTCGACGACCGCCGGGAGCGTCGCCTCGGCTTCGACCTCGTCACCCTCGTCGACGTCTTCGGTGTACGCACGGCGCCAACCGAGGAAGTCGTAGGCCTTTCCGGACGCACGGAAGATGGCTCGTTCCCCCTGCGTCGAGGTCGCGCCGAGGCGGATCGTCATCTTGCGGCCGCGGGCGTCGGCCATCTGACACGCAACGGTGCGGATCCAGATCAGCTCGTAGAGACGGCGCTCGTCACCGTCGAGCTCGGCGTTCACCGCGTCGGGCGTGCGGATGCGATCGCCGGCGGGACGAATCGCCTCGTGCGCCTCCTGCGCGTTCTTGACCTTGTTGCGGAAGGCTCTCGGCTCGGCCGGCAGGTATTGCTCGCCGTAGCGCTCCCGAATCGCCGTGCGGGCCGCGCCGACGGCCTGCTCCGACAGGTTCGTGCTGTCGGTCCGCATGTACGTGATGAAACCGCGCTCGTAGAGCCGCTGCGCGACGGCCATCGTGCGGGCGGCCGTGAAACGCAACTTGCGTCCCGACTCCTGTTGCAACGTCGACGTGGTGAACGGCGCCCGCGGCTTTTCGGTGAACGGATCGGACTCGGTGCTCGTGACGCGGTAGGCGACGTCGCGCAGACGATCCGCCAGCCCGGCGGCACGCTCGGCATCGAGCAGGACGACTTCGTCGGCGCGCGCGGCAGTGATCGCGCCGGTCGCGGGATCGAAATCGCGGCCCTCGGCGAGGCGCTTCTGCTCGAGTTCGACGAGAGAGGCTCGGAACGGCTGGTCCTCGGCGACGAACGTGCCTTCGAGATCGGACCACTGCCCGGAACGGAAGCGCATGCGTGCCCGCTCGCGTTCGACGACCATGCGAACGGCGACGCTCTGCACGCGGCCGGCGGACGCCGCCTGACCCCGACCGAACACCCGCCACAGGACCGGTGACGTCTCCCAGCCGACGATGCGATCGAGCTTGCGCCGCCCTTCTTGGGCCTCGACCAGCTTCATGTCGAGATCGCGGGGATGGGCGAGCGCCTCGCGGATGGCGTTGGGCGTGATCTCGTGGAAGACCATGCGGCTCACCGGCACCCGGGGCGCGAGCGCCTCGAGGACGTGCCAGCCGATGGCCTCGCCCTCACGGTCCTCGTCGGTCGCGAGGATGAGCTCGTCGGCACCCTTGAGCGCGGCCTTCAGCTCGGCGACGACCTTCTTCTTGTTGGGGGGCACGACGTAACACGCGTCGAAGTGATCGTTGGGGTCGATGCCGGCGAGACGGCCGTGCGTCTCCTTCAGGGCGTCGGGTACCTCTTCCTTGCTGCGAGGCAGGTCGCGGATGTGCCCGACGCTCGCCTTCACCGTGTAGTCGCTTCCGAGGTAACCCGCGATCGTCTTGGCCTTGGCCGGGGACTCCACGATCACGAGCGGTTTCGCCACTGCTTCTCCTTGCGTCTGCCGTCGTTGGGCCGTTGTCGGGACCGTCGGGGCACGGGTTCCGGCGGCCGTGCAGGATGCGTGCCGATCGCCTTCGGGTCGCGGACCGTAGCCCGTCGCCCTTTCCAGGGTGCCCCATCCGACGCGATAATCGCATATTGCGGGCATTCCACCACTCTGCGTGCCGCGTCTAGGGTTCGCCGCCGTGATCCACGCTGTGAACTGGCTCGACCCCAAGGATCTGATCGAGACCTTCGGGACGATCGGCCTCATCCTCGTCGTGTTCGTCGAGTCGGGGCTGATCCCGGCGCCGCTCCCGGGCGACTCCATCTTGTTCCTGGCCGGCGCGTTCTGTGCCACGACCAAGGCCGGCGACCCCCACCTCAATCTGGC
>JAUZEI010000449.1 GCA_030839105.1 Actinomycetota bacterium | reverse complement strand
AAGTCGAACTGCGACGGACGTTGGAAGCAGTCGCCGGGGAGCGTCGCGCACTCCCGCCGGGCGGAGTCGTCCCGGGGGACTATGTCTTCCGGAGCGCGGGCCGCGGTCCGTCGATCGAGGTCCGACTCTCCGAGTTGTTCGCTTCCGGGAAGGATTCACTCATCGTCTACAACATGATGTTCCCCCGCCACGCCGGCGACGATCGTCCCGGTCCGACCGGATGCAGAACTGCGCAGTTGGCGCTGGCCGACAGTCCGTGCCCGTCGTGCACTTCGCTGATCGATCAGCTCGAAGGTGCCGCCGAGCACGTAGCTCCGCGCGCCAATCTCGTGATCGTGGCGAAGGCGCCCGCCGATCATCTCGCGGACTTCGTCGAGGAGCGGGGCTGGCGCCGGCTGCGTTTCCTGTCGTCGGCGCGCAATACCTACAACCGCGACTACCACGGCGAGAACGAAGACGGCTCCCAGATGCCGATGCTCAATGTCTTCCATCGCGACGGCGACACGATCCGTCACTTCTGGGGAGCCGAGCTCCTGTTCGCGCCGACCGATCCGAATCAGGATCCTCGCCACGTCGGCACCATCGAACCGCTCTGGAACCTGTTCGATCTCATACCGGAAGGGCGTGGCGTCGACTGGGACGAGCAACTCGACTATCCGTGCCGCGACGACGGCACCTCCGAGTAGCGCGGGGACTCGCATGCGACTAGGCCTCATGTCCGACGTTCACGGCAACCGGATCGCGCTCGAGGCCGTGATCGCCGACGGCGTGCAACAAGGCGTGGACGCCTGGTGGGTGCTCGGCGATCTCGTCGCGATCGGCACCGAGCCGGTCGCCACGCTCGAACTGCTCGCGGACCTGCCCGGCGTGCGATTCGTGCGAGGCAATACCGATCGTTACATCATGACCGGCGCCCGGCCGTCACCCCATCGCGCCGACGTCGAGCGTGATCCGGCACTCCAAGGCTTATTCGACGCGATCGAGGCGTCGTTCAGTTGGACCCGCGCCCACATCGAGCCCGACTGGTCGCAGATGCTCTCTGCGCTCCCGAACGCGCAGCGCATCGTCCTCGACGACGGCACCCGACTCCTGGGCGTGCATGCTTCACCCGGATCCGACGACGGCCCCGGGATCACACCCGAGATCGCCGACGACGAGCTCGAACGGCTTTTGCGCGGCAGCGAGGCCGACATCGTCTGCGGTGGTCATACGCACCAGGCGACGAGCCGGCGCGTCGGTGGGATGCAGGCTGTCAACCTCGGAAGCGTGAGCAACCCGATGACCTCCGACCTGGGGGCGACGTATGTCGTCATCGAGTACGACCGGCACGGCCATCGGGTCGGCCACCGTCGGGTGACGTACGACCACGACGCGGTCGTGGAGCGCTGCGTACGGTCCGACCATCCCGAGGCCGCATACATCGCGTCGTTCCAGCGCGGTGAGCACGCTCGTTACGCCGCCGACCGACCCGGGGCGCCGGACTTCGACACCTGAGCCGGTCGAGGTGGATGACCGAGCCGGGCACTGGACGGCGCCCATACGGTTCCCGCGTTTGTTGCTCGGCCCCGGCCCGTCCGAAGTGCCCGAGCAACGGCGGTACGCCGATCACGAACTGCGCTCCGGCACGCCGTGGCGCCGAGCCGTCAAACTGGCTGGATGCCGCCCATCGATCCGATGCCGCCCCTCGCCGGTTTCGAGTTGCCCTGGGATTCGATCGATGGGGACGATCCGGTCGTGGCCCTGACCGACGCGCGGGCGCGTCTCGGCGACACGTTCGTCGTCGAATCCGGGGGAGTGACGTATCTGTTCACGTTCGGTGAAGCCGGGCTGCGTTCGTTCTACGCCGTCGCGGAGCGCGACGCGAGCAAGGGACTCGCCGACTACCGCATGCTCGTGCGCAAGATGCCCGACGAGTTGTTCGCCGAGCGCCGTACGTTCGCGCACGACCTGTTCGGGGCAGAGGAGGTTCAGGGCTATCTCGACAACCTGGATTGGGCGATCGACGCGCAGATCACGGAGTTGGGCGACGCGGGCTCGTTCGACGTGTTCGAACTGTCGCGTCGAGTCGGCCATCGCCTCGGGATCGCGTGTTGGCTGGGCCGCGAAGCGCCGATCGACGAGCTGGTTCCCGAGTTCGAGATACTCGACGGAGCGGAAGCCTTCGTGCATCCGTCTCGATCGAAGGGGGCGACGAAGGTCGACGAACGCGCCGCGCTGGCGCGGGTGGAGCTCGTCGTAGGCCGGTTGCTCGAACGCACCGACCGCGCACCGAGCTTTCTCGACGACATCGCGCACCGTTGGGACGACGTAGAGGATCCCCGTGCAGGTGTCGCGGGCGACGTGGTGCTGTTGCACATCGCGACGATGACGAATCTGTTCGCCGCGCTCGCGTGGACGCTCGCGCAGGTGCTCCTCCATCCGTCGCCGGCTTCGCTCGAGCAATGCGCGTTCGAGGCGGCCCGACTCGGTCAGCGGTCGATCATGTTGCGCGAGGTGCTTCGCCCGATCTCGTTCTCCGACGGCGAGCACGAATACCGGATCGAGCGGGGTGTCCAGCTCGCGACGATGCTGCCGCTAACGAACTCGGAGCGTGTCGGCTCGGGCTACGAGCCCGAGCGGTGGCGCAACCGCGCGCTCCATCACGACGTCACCGTGACGACCTTCGGGCACGGTGCGCACCGTTGTCCGGCGCAGCGATTCTCGGTGTCGGCGATCGTCCGCACCGTCGGGCGTCTCCGGGAGACGTTCGCCATGACGCCCGCGTTCACCGAGGTAGTGCCCCTGCCCGGGCAGATCGGTGGAGTTGCGCGCAGCGCGGAGCCGTGCGCCGTGTCCTATCGACGCGTGCCCGCAACCGACGTGTTCATCGGTGGCGCGGAATCGGTCGACATCGTCATCGTCGACTACGACACCGACTGGCCGATCCGCTTCGAGGCGGAACGGGCGCGCATCGTGGCGGCACTCGGGCCGCGGGCGCTGGCCGTCGACCACATCGGATCGACGTCGGTTCCCGGCCTCGCGGCCAAGCCCATCATCGACGTCTGCGTCACCGTCGTCGATTCCGCCGACGAGACCTCCTACCTCGGTGCCCTCGTCGACGCGGGGTACGAGCTCCGCGTCCGCGAGCCCGAGTTCCACGAGCATCGGATGCTCCGCACACCGGCGCACGACGTGCACGTCCACGTCTTCACGCTCGGGTCGGACGAGATCACCAGGTACCTCGCGTTCCGCGACCGGTTGCGCGCCGACGACGCCGACCGGACCATGTACGCGGAGGCGAAGCGGACCCTGGCGCAGCGCGATTGGCCGAGCATGCAGCACTACGCCGACGCCAAGACAGCCGTCGTGGAAGCCGTCATCGCCCGCGCTCTCGGGATCCGGAAGCCTGCCTGAGGTTGGAGCTTCAGCCGGCGTCGCCGGTGTCGGGCGGATTCCCGTCGAAGTCGCCGGTGATGCCGGCCATGAATTCCGGGTGCTCGCCGACCGGACGCGCGCAGTTCGGCCAACGATCGAGGATCGTCCCGCGGCAGTGCATCGATGGCGAGATGTACCACTCCTCACCGTCCAGCGGCGCGACCTCGGCCGCGGTGTAGCGGATCGTCAGACCGGAGCGCCGCCGCGTCGACAGGTTGGCGCGCGAGCCGTGCAGCAAGAGGTCGGAGTGGAGGGAGACCTGGCCGGCCTTCAGCGTGTTGACGTAGCGCGGGCCGTAACTTTCGGGATCGATGACGGCATGCTTCAACACCCGGGAGCCGTCCAGCGCCTTCTCCTCGTGGGGAAGCGCACCACCCGCGTGACTGCCGGGCGCGAACTCCATCGCCGCGTTCTCTTCGTCGGCATCGTCGATTGCCAGCCACACCGTCACCGACTTCGCCGGCGTGAGCGGCCAGTACCTCGCGTCCTGGTGGAGCGGCACCTCCATGCCGTCGCCCGGCATCTTGGCGAACAGATGCATCCCCCAACAGACGATGTCGGGACCGATGAGATCCTCGGCGTAGTCGAGAAACAACGGCGTCAATATGAGGTCGTAGAGGCGCTCGCAGACGAGGTGATAGCTCGTGACCGAGTACGAGTTCCGGCGGTCGGGCGCGAACACGACCTTGTCGATCAGGTCGTCGACATAGAGCTTGAGGTCGGAGATCTCGTCCGCGGACAACGCCGGCAACGGCGAGACGAAACCGTCGCGGTTGAACATCTCGACCTGTTCGTGCGACAGCGTACGGGCGCGCGTCGGGTCCGCGGGTCGAAAGGTGAGATCGCGCAGGTCGTTGTCGCCGGGGACGAACTCGGTCTTGAATGCCATGGCGCCTCCTCGGAGGTGTCGGTGTCAGGTGCTTACGATGACCGCCGAGCCGTGACCGAAGAGGCCCTGGTTGATCGACAACCCCACGTTGGCACCATCGACCTGATGCCCGTGGGCGCGGTCCTGCACCTGCCACGTGAGCTCGCACACCTGCGCGATCGCTTGCGCGGGCACGGCTTCACCGAAGCACGCGAGGCCGCCGCTCGCGTTCACCGGGATGCGTCCGCCCAACGTCGTCGAACCGTCGCGCAGCAGCTTCTCGGCTTCACCCGGTTTGCAGAGGCCGATCTGCTCGTACCAGTCGAGCTCCATCGCGGTGGAGAGGTCGTACACCTCGGCACAGTCGAGATCGTCCGGGCCGAGTCCGGCCTCGTCGTAGGCCCGCACCGCGATCGACTCCTTGAAACCGTGCTCGGGTGGCGCACCGGTGCCCGCGGCGCTGTCGGTCGCGAAATTGGGCAGCTCGATCGTCGTCTGCGGGTAGCTCGGTGTGACGGTCGAGATGCCTCGCACGCGTACGGGATTGCTCACGCCACGTCGCCGCGCGTAGTCCAAGGACGACACCACGAGTGCGGCCCCACCGTCGCTCGTCGCGCAGATGTCGAGGAGGCCGAGAGGATCCGAAACGATCGGCGCGTTCAGCACGTCGTCGATCGACACTTCCTTCTTGTAGCGCGCGTACTGGTTGCCGAGACCGTGCCTGGCGTTCTTCACCTTGACGCGCGCGAAGTCGTCGCGCGTGGCGCCGAACAGCTCCATCCGGCGACGCGCGTACAAGCCGAAGAAGGTCGGATTCGTCGCACCCAACAACCGGAATCGCAACCAGTCGGGATCGTCGCCCCGCTCACCTTTGTTCGGGGCGAGAAACCCCTTCGGTGTGGTGTCGGCACCGATGACCAGCGCGACGTCGCAGAATCCGGCCAGGATCTGCGCCCGGGCCGTCGCCAGCGCGGTCACACCCGACGCGCACGCGGCGTACGACGACGAGACCTGGGCGCCGTTCCATCCCAACGCCTGCGCGAACGTCGCGCCCGCCACGTACCCCGGGTAACCGTTGCGCATCGTGTCGGCGCCGGAGACGAACTGGATGTCG
>JAUZEI010000447.1 GCA_030839105.1 Actinomycetota bacterium | reverse complement strand
ACCAGCAACACCACTGGATCGCGCTCGCTCAGCGCAACCAGCCATTCGACCAACCCATCGATCGTTCGCTGTCGGCGCGCCTCGGGACTCACCCCGCTGAGTGCACCCCAGCTCGGATGCGGGAGCGCCAGGAACGAGGTGACGAGGGCCAGCTGCTCTTCCGTCTTCAGGCCAGCTGCCCGCAGTCCCTGCTCAACGAGCCGAACCCGATCGGCCGGTCGGTCGCCCGGCTCGAACCCGAGAGACTGTTCCACCAATTCGACGATCGGGTGAAACGCCGTGTTGCGCACATAGCGTGTGCAAGAACCGGCAAGCCAGCGGTGCGGTTGCTCGGCGAGGTGCTCCTGTAACACGAACGCAAGGCGCGACTTCCCGATGCCGGGCTCACCGCCGAGATGGATCACTTGGCCAACGTCTCGAACTGCCCTGTCCCATCCGTCGAAGAGCAACCGACACTCTCGGTCGCGACCGACAAGCGGCGCGAGTCCTCCTGTGCGGCGCGCTTCCAGTCGACTGCGCACCGCGGTCGGCCCCATAACACGGTGCACGACCATCGGCTGCGGCACGCCCTTCATGACGCGCGCGCCCGCCTCCTCCACCACGAACCAGCCGGCAACCAGACGCTGCGTGGCGGCGCTCATCATCACTTCACCGGGCTTCGCCGCCGCCTGCACCCGCGCCGCGATGTTCGGAGTCTCACCCAGGACCACGGTGTCGAGCCGGCCACCCGCGCCGACGGTGCGAATGACGCACGGCCCGCTGTGCAGCCCAACTCGCACCGACAGGCCCCGACCCAGATCGGCGACCACGCATACGATCTCCAACGCGGCGCGCACTGCCTGCTCGGCCGAGTCCTCTTGCGCCTCGGGATAGCCGAACAACACGATGATCCCGTCGCCGAGGAGTTGCGCGACGAAGCCGCCGCAGCGAGTCACGACGTCAGTCGCCGCCTCGTGGTAGACACGAATTGCTTCGCCGTAGTCCTCGGAATCGAGCCGGGTCGACAGTTCCGTCGATCCGACGAGGTCACAGAACAACACCGTAAGGTCCCGCCGGTCGGTGTCAGCCGAGCCCGGCTGCAGTGCGCCGAATCGCACGCTCGGTTCTTGTAACGCTTCTCGCTTGCTCGTTTCGGGCCGACTCACCGCGACCAGGACGTCACCATCGCGGGTCGCCACCCCGCGAACCTCGACGAGCTCTTCGACGAGATCGTCAAGGTGCTGGTCGTCGAGGTCGAACTCATGCCTCAACGCACGCTCGGACACGCGGCCCTCGTCGCTCAGCAGCACGGCTGCCCGCCGCACCGTGTCGAGGAATCCCACACTGCCTCCCGCACCGTCTCAACCGACGGGCAGCTGACCCACCTCGAAGGCACGACCCAAGCAAACTCGAGTCGCCGGACGAGTCGCACTTGTCTAGACCAGTGTCGAGCCTCGAACAAGGACGTTCGCGTGTGGGAAGCCCCGCCCCGGCGATCACGACGAACCGCTGCGAGTGCTGATCACCCGCGGTCCGGAGCCGTCCACCGTTGGGGTGGCGCGGAGCCGTTCCACTCACTAAGGTAAAAACCTTAGTATATCGCTGAAGTGGAGGTGAGCGATGGTCGCGTCCGCCGCGACGGTCGATGGGGTGTTCCGGGCGTTGTCGGATCCAACCCGTCGTGACGTTATTGCTCGTTTGACGCGTCGCCCGGCGTCGGTGAGTGCGTTGGCTGAACCGTTCGACATGGCACTGCCGTCGCTCATGCAGCATCTCGGGGTGTTGGAATCGAGCGGGCTGGTTCGCTCCACGAAGACAGGTCGAGTGCGTACGTACCGACTTGTCCCCAAGCGTTTGCAGGTGGCCGAACACTGGTTGGCCGCGCAGCGCGACCTCTGGGAACGCCGCATGGACCAATTCGAAAGTTTCGCGAACAGTATGGAGAGCGAGCAGTGACTGCACCGGACGGTTCAACGTTCGACCCTCTCCTCGATCTGATGGTCGAGCGTGTCGTCCATGTCTCTCCGGAGCGCGCGTGGGCGGCTTGGACCGACCCCGATCACGTGCGTCAGTGGTATGCGCCGGCCCCGGGCATGATCTCGGAATGCGAGATCGACTTGCGCCCCGGCGGCGTGTTTCGGTTCGTTCCGCGCCAACCCGATGGGGTCGAGAACCCGATCACCTGCTGCTACCTCGAAGTGGTCCCGCACCACCGCTTGGTGTGGACCGACGCACTCATGCCCGGCTACCGGCCCTCGCCGACTGGGTTCTTCACCGCGGTGATGACGCTCGAACCGCGCGGTGACGCGACCTTGTGCACGACGGTCGCGATGCACCGCAACGCAACCGACCGAAACCATCACGCCGACATGGGATTCCACGACGGCTGGGGCACGGTCCTCGATCAACTCGGCGCCTACGCGCCGACAATGTGACCCGAAGAGAGCATCAACATGCGCAACGTCGTCCTCCTCCAATGGCTCTCGCTCGACGGCGTTGCGGAAGAGCCCAGCGACTGGTTCTTCGACGATGGGCCGGAGTTGTTCGATCTCATCGGCCGGGTCCTCGCGTCGCAAACCGACGTCCTCTTGGGGCGAGGTACCTACGACTACTGGGTCGACTACTGGCCGACAGCCGACGTCGAACCATTCGCGTCGTTCATCAACGCCACGCGCAAGCACGTAGCGACCTCGAGCGATCTCACCGGGAGCTGGGAGAACACCGTCCGTATGACGTCACCGGTCGCTGACTACGTGCGACAGCTGAAACAGCAGTCCGTCGGTGACATCGGAATCCACGGCAGCACGGAGCTCGCCCGATCCTTGATTGCAGCTCGGCTCGTCGACGAGATTCGACTGGTGATGCCGCCGACGATCGCCGGACACGGCCGGCGTCTCTTTCCCGACGTCGGCGACATGGACCTTCAGCAGTTCGACCTCTTGGAGGTCGAGAAGACGCCGAAGGGCACCCTCTTCCTCTACTACCGGGCGTCAGCCGAGAACTGACCTCGGACGGCGACGGCTCGAAGTGCTGTGAATTCCACGACGTTGCGGAGGGAGTGGGATTCGAACCCACGGAGGGTTGCCCCTCACACGCTTTCCAAGCGTGCCGATTCGGCCGCTCTCGCATCCCTCCCGGGAGCGGCGATGTTAGTGGCCCGCTCGCAGCACGTATCAGGCGACCCGGCGGCACTCGAGCGCTTCCGCTGAGAGCTGCTTCCTTCCGGACCTGACTCGGTTCACGGG
>JAUZEI010000437.1 GCA_030839105.1 Actinomycetota bacterium | reverse complement strand
GGGTGTCCGCGCCGAGCTCGGCGCGCTCGTCGACGTCGTCGGTGCCGCGTCCGACGTCGACGCCGCGATCGAGATGATCCGCGAGCGCGTTCCCGACGTCGTGCTCGTCGACGTGCACATGCCCGCGGGCGGAGGGGCGCGCGTGATCATCGAAGTCGCCAAGACGCATCCCGACGTCCGCTTCCTCGCGTTGTCAGTGAGCGACGCGCCCGAGGACGTCATCGCAACTATCCGCGCCGGTGCGCGCGGATACGTCACGAAGACGATCGCGCCGGACGAGCTCCTCGACGCCATCGGCCGGGTCCGCGAGGGCGATGCAGTGTTCTCTCCGCGCCTCGCCGGCTTCGTACTCGACGCGTTCGCCGACGTGGCGCCCGCCGCGGCCGATCCGGAGCTCGATCAGCTCACGCCCCGAGAGCGCGAAGTGCTGCGTCTCATCGCCCGCGGCTACGCGTACAAGGAGGTCGCGCGCGACCTCGGGATCTCCGTGAAGACCGTCGAGACCCACGTGTCGTCGGTTCTGCGCAAGCTGCAGCTGTCGAGTCGCCACCAGCTCGCGCGCTGGGCCTCCGACCGCCGCCTGATCTGAGCGCGTTCCGGCCGGATCCCCGATCGGCGCGATCTCGCTACGGTGCGGGCCGTGACCTTGCCGGTACGACCTCCCTTCGAGCCGATGCTCGCCAAGCTGACGCGCGAGATGCCCCCCGCGGGAGCGGTCTCCTTCGAACCGAAATGGGACGGCTTCCGTTGCATCGTCTTCCGCGACGGCGACGACCTCGATCTCCAGTCGCGCAATCAGAAGCCGTTGTTGCGCTACTTCCCCGAGCTGCGCGAACCGCTGCTCGAAGCACTGCCCGATCGGGTCGTGCTCGACGGCGAGCTCGTCGTGGCCAACGAACGCGGGCTCGATTTCGACGCGTTGCAACTGCGGCAGCATCCGGCCGCGTCGCGCGTGAAGAAGCTCGCGGCCGAGATCCCGGCGTCGTACGTCGCGTTCGACCTCCTTGCGCTCGACGATCGGTCGCTGCTCGACGAGCCGTTCGGCGAGCGACGCAAAACCCTCGAACGGGTGCTCGCGAACACGGGTCCGCCGATCTATCTCACCCCCACCACGCTCGATCGTGACATCGCCACCGATTGGTTCTCCCGCTTCGAAGGCGCGGGATTCGACGGCGTCGTCGCCAAACCGTTGGCGGACGGCTACCACCCCGGCAAGCGCACGATGCTGAAGGTCAAGCACGAGCGAACCTGCGACTGCGTCGTTGCGGGCTTCCGCGTGCACAAGGACGGCAACGGTGTGGGCTCGTTCCTACTCGGCCTCTACGACGACGGCGGCGTGTTGCATCACGTCGGCGTGGCGAGCGCGATGTCGGCGAAGCTGCGCAGCGAGCTCGCGGGGGAGGTCGAGGATCTCCGCGCCGGCGCGCTCGTCGACCATCCGTGGAAGGACTGGGCGGAGTCGATGTCGGAGGCGGCCGCGCCGGGCCAGCGCATGCCGGGCGGACCGAGTCGCTGGAACGCCACGAAGGACCTCTCGTGGGAGCCGCTGCGGATCGAGCGGGTCGCCGAGGTCGAGTTCGAAGGCATGATGAGCGGCCGGTTCCGGCACAACGCGCGCTTCCGGCGTTGGAGGCCCGACAAGGATCCCGCCGACTGTACCTACGCGCAGCTCGAGACGGTCCCGCCCGCCGAGCTCCGCGAGATGTTCAGGTAGTCATCCGTATCGGTCGGTCGCGCTGCGCCGCTCCGAGAGCGGGCTGCGGCATGGAGCGGAGCGGCTCCGCGGTCTCGCGCCCATGCCGATTCGACCCATTCATGCCTGGTACAGGGGGATCGTCTGCGCTACACTTCTACGGTTGTATTGGGCGCCCTGGCGGGGCGGTGAACGTGGGCCGCGGCCCACGTTTTTTCTTGGAGCGACGAGAAAGGTCCGGACTGTGAGTGCGACTGACATGCAACTCGAAGCGGTGCGTGCCGCCGTCGAGCCTGCTGTCGTCGCGCTCGGACTCGACGTGTACGACGTCGAGATCCTGGGCGGGGCCGGGGCGCGGACCTTACGCGTCACCGTCACCCGGTCGGGCGGCGTCGACCTCGAGACGATCACCGCCGTCACCCACGCCGTCTCGCCGATCGTCGACGACGCGGCGACCTTCGGCAGCGCATTCCTGCTCGAGGTCAGCAGCCCGGGCGTCGAGCGCACGCTGCGGCTGCCCGCGCACTACGACTCCGCGATCGGCGAGCAGGTGTCGGTGAAGTTCCACACCGCGTCCGGTCCGCGGCGCGTCCATGGTGTCCTTCGCCGTGCCGACGGCATGCACTGCGTCGTCGAATCCGACGAAGGCATGGAGGAGGAGATTGCGCTCGCCGACGTCACCCAGGCGCGCACCGTTTTCGAATGGGGGCCGCAACCGCGTCGCCAGGCAGGCGGCAAGCACAAGAAGGTCCAGGGGCGCGCGCGGGCGAAAGGGAAGTCATGAAGAACCCGGAGATGCTGGAAGCGCTGTCGGCGCTCGCAATCGAAAAGGGTATTCCGGAAGAGATCATGCTCGAAGCGCTCGCGAACGCGCTGGTGACCGCGTACAAGCGGATGCCCGACGCGGCGGAGGAAGCGCTGGTCGAGATCGACGTCGAGACCGGTGAGATCCGCGTGATCGCGCAGGAACTCGACGAGGTCGGCGACGTCACGCGCGAGTGGGACGACACGCCCGCCGACTTCGGCCGCATCGCCGCCCAGACCGCGAAGCAGGTCATCCTGCAGCGGATCCGCGAGGCCGAGCGCGAGATGAAGTACGAGGAGTACGCCGGCCGCGAGGGCGACATCGTCACCGGCATCATTCAACAGACCGACGCGCGCTACACGTTGCTCGACCTCGGACGCGTCGAGGCCTTGCTGCCGCAGGCCGAACAGGTTCCGGGTGACCGTTACGACCACGGCTCGCGCATGAAGGCGTACATCGTCGAAGTGCGCAAGACGGCCAAGGGCCCGCAGATCGTCGTGTCCCGTACCCACCCCGGACTCGTGCGCAGGCTGTTCGAGCTCGAAGTCCCGGAGCTGCTCGACGGAGTCGTCGAGATCAAAGCCGTCGCCCGTGAACCCGGCCACCGCACCAAGCTCGCGGTGGCGTCGAACGACCAGAACGTCGACCCGGTCGGCGCGTGCGTGGGTGCACGCGGCATGCGCGTGCGTCAGGTCGTCAACGAGTTGCGCGGCGAGAAGGTCGACATCGTCCCTTACAGCGCCGACCCGCCGGAGTTCGTGATGCGCGCGCTTGCGCCCGCCAAGGTGCGCGAAGTCCGCATCCACGAGGACACCGGCATCGCCGAGGTCATCGTCCCCGACTTCCAACTGTCGCTCGCGATCGGCAAAGAAGGCCAGAACGCGCGGCTCGCGGCCCGGCTCACGGGGTGGCGCGTCGACATCAAGAGCGAGACGCAGCTCGCAGAAGAAGAAGCGGGCGGCGGGTACGCGGAAGGCGAGTGGGTCGAGGGCACCGACGGTCAGCTCATGTGGCAGCCGGCCGAGGGCGGCGAAGCCATCAGCGCGGCCGAGGCCGGTTACGGCACGATCGCGGGCGGCGAGGTCGTCGCCGGCGACGGCGCAACCGAGGCGGCACCCGAGGCCGCGCCGGAAACAGGCGACCTCCCCGACGGCACGGGCGACCTTGCCGGCGAGGAACCCGCTCCGCCCGCCGCGGAGGAAGCGGCCGTGCACCTCGACGCGAGCGACGCGGACGAAGCCGCGGACGAGATCGCCGCGGATACCGGGATCGGCGATAACACGGGCGTCGCCGCCGCGGAAATGGCAGCATTGGAAGAGACGGCAGGAGATCAGAGCTGACAGAACCGCGCCGCACGTGCGCCGGCTGCCGCCGGACCGGCCAACCTTCCGGGTGGGTCCGGATAGCAGCGACACGTGAGGGAGCGGTACAGATCGGCCGGACGGCGCCCGGCCGGGGCGTGTGGGTCTGTTGCAGGACCTGTGTCGACCGAGCGACCAAGCGGGAGACTCTCGCCCGGGCGCTGCGTCGGGATCTGACGAGCACCGAAGTCGAAGAGTTGCGCGCGAGACTAGAGAGCCTCGATTTCTAAGGGAACGGACTGTTTTGGCGACGAAGAAGATCCGGGTTTACGAGCT
>JAUZEI010000431.1 GCA_030839105.1 Actinomycetota bacterium | reverse complement strand
AGATCATTCGTGAACACCACACCCGGACCGAGGAAGACATCGTCCTCGATCGTCACGCGATCGAATACCAGCACGCCGTTCTTCACCGTGACGTTGTTGCCGAGCCGGGCACCACCTTCGACGAATGCGTGGTCGCAGATGTTGCAACGCTCCCCCACGATCGCGCCGGGCAGCACGTGCGCGAATGCCCATACGCGCGTGCCCGCGCCGATGTCGTCGCTTTCGCACAGACCGAGCGGGTGCACGAAGACACCCGCGGGACCGCGTTTCGTGAGCGCGCGCGCGGGTACGCCGGCCCACACTTCGTCGCCGGGGACGTCGGCCGTGACGACCGAACCCATGCCGACGAGCGCGCCGGCGCCGATGGTCAGGTTCTCGCGAATCTTCGCGCCCGCACCGATGTACGTCTGCGCGCCGATCGTCGCGCGTCCGGCAATGAGCACACCCGCACCGAACGTCGCGAAGTCGCCCACGCGGTCGTCGTGAGTGAAGACGGTGTTGGGCATCGCGATCACGTGCCGACCGATTTCGACGTCGGCGGTCGTGACGACACCGGCGAGCAGTATCGATCCGGCGCCGATGCGCGTCGACGCGGCGATCGACGCCGCGGGATGCACGACGGTTGCAAACCGGTCGTCGTCGATGTCGAGGCGGGCCGCGACCTCGGCGCGTAGTCGCGGCGAGCGCGGGTTCGCGACCGCGAGCACGAACGACTCGTCGCCGAACCGCTTCGCCTCGGCGAAAGTGCCCAGCACGGGGGCGTCGAGGCCGGCATCGCCCCCGCCCGGGGCGTCGTCGAGGAACCCCACCAGGTCCCACTGCGGGCTGACGGCGTTGGCGGCCCGGACGGCCTCCGCGACCTCGCGCCCGAGCGCACCGGCTCCGAGAATGACGAGTCTTCCCATTCGATTCATCGCGTCCGTCCCATCGCCCCGCCCGTCTTCCGTCGATCCATCGACCCCGGCGGCCGCGAGCCGAGGCGCAGTGCGCGAAAATCCCGGTTCACGGTATTGCGGTCACGGGACCGGCAGTCGGTTCACGAGAATCGGCCCAGGACCCAGCCCAACAGCCAACCGAACGTCCACCACGCGGCGAGCGGCAGCCGCCGGAAAGAGGCGAAGAGTGCCGCCAGCAGAACGACGCCGGCAACCACCGAACTGACCGTCCCGCCGGCGTCGACCGAAATGACGAGGATGACGAGACAGGCGAGCACCGCAACCGCCTGGCCCGCGATGGTGCGCGCGACCAGCCCGAATCTCGGCTGCTCGACGAACTCGATGGGGATGAGGTCGGAGTCTCGGTCGTCGCCCCAGACCACGAAGCGGGGTTCGGGTGGAGCCTCGGGAGTCGAAACCGGAATCCGTCCGGGCGCGGCCACGTCGCGCAACAGCGCGCGCGAAGGCATCGCCGTCGTGGGCCCCGAGCTGTGCGCGGGTATCGGACGGCGGGGAGCCGCCGTGGGGTTCGGGCCGACACGGGCCACGGGAACCGGTGCGGTTGCTCGAGCGGAATCCGGCGCGCCGGGCCACGCCAAGGGAGCCGGGCCGGGTGCCACGAAAGATTGCCCGCCCGCCCGGCCGGAAGAATGCGCGCCCGGAAGCGCGGCCGCACCATTGGGCGAGACCTTTCCGCTCTTCGCCTGCCGGACCGACTCGGCATGGCGCTCGAGCCGCGCCAGGATCTGGTCGGGAGTCTCGTCCACGCTTCGCTGCTCGCAGTCAGGTCGCGGATTCACGCGACGCCGGGCGACGTCACTCTCCCTTTCATCGTCGCGCGCGGGGAACGTCTGAGTGACGCCTTAGCCCGGCATTTCGGGCAATTCACCGGGTGGGCCCGACGGCCGGACACCAGGGCGGCACGCCTGGTGCTCAGGGCGGCGAGGCGCCGGCAATTGCCGGGCGCCAGGCCGGCCGCGCCAGTCGCCACAGCGCGCCGTTGCAGCCGAGGAGCAAGAACATGAGACCCGGGACCATCGGGAAGCTCAGCGCGTCGAAGGTCGCGAAGACCACGAGCGGTACCGCGGAGGCCGCCGCGACGGACTGCGCGAGATCTCGCGACACCGGATCCTTGAACAAGCGGCGGGCACCGCGCGCGCAGCCGAACGACACGAGCATCACGAGGATCAGCGCGCACAGGCCGACGATGCCGACCTCGAGCGTTGAGGCAATGTATTGGTTGTCGAGGACGAAGTACTTCTCCGGAATGAACGTGCCGAGACCCCGCCCGAAGAACACGTGGTGGCGCAGGAGACCGCCGATTCGGCTGTACCGGGCGGTCCGGTCGGTGACGCTCGCGTCGGTCCCGTAGTTCGCGAAGAGGCTGCCCAACGTGCCTACCAGACCGGGAACCGCCAGCCACATGAGCACGGTCCACGCGCCGCCGATGACGAGTGCACCCCGCTGGCGGACCGGTGGGTAGGTGGGCAACAGCACGATGGTCACGATCAGCACGCCGACGATTGCGGTGCGCGAGAGCGACATGGGGATGGCGAGGCCGATCAGCGCGACGCACGCCCACCGCCAGAGCTTCTCCCGGCCCTCGGCCTTGAACGCGAAATGCAACGAGATGGGTAGGACCATCGCGAGGGTCGCGCCCAGCTCGATCGGGTGTCGCGCGGTGCCGGCGACGCGGTGGAACGACGAGCGGATGGCGCCCGCGCCGAGCTCCGATGTGGCGTGCAGACCCGGGACGTAGAAATGCTTGGTCAGGTCGAACCCGAAGAACTGCAGGGCGGCGATCGCGGCTCCGAGCGACGCGAAGATCACGATCCGGCTGAGCAGCTTCTCGAGCCGGTCGCGGCTCGGGATGCCGTCGGCCGCACACAGAGCAATGCCTGCGGCCGCGCCCAGCGCGAGCAGCGCGCGATCGGCGGAGCGGATCTCGGCCGGGTCGAGCGCGTGCAACATCGACAGCGCATAGCTCGTCACATCGGCCGCCACGTACACGAGGATCGCGAAGCGCACAGGTCGCGCCCGCAGGGTGCGATCGTTCTCGGGGCGGCGGGCTGCACACCACAACACGAGCGCGATCAGGCCGACGACGAGCGCGGGCGTGCCGTTCCCTCCCAAGGCTTTGAACACGAGCCGGGACGGAACCAGCAACAGCAGGAACGCGTAGACGCTGAGCAATGAGACTGCGTCGCGCTGGGCCCGGGGCTTGCGGCCCCTGCGCGCGGGAGAATTCAGTTCGCGACCGAATTCCCGGGTCAGTGTGACGACGCGACGGTTCACTGCGACCGATCAGTGCCGGACGCGAACCAGCGGGATTTCGTCGGGTCTCGGCGACTCTCCGGTAGAGGAGCCATCTCCTCCCGAACCGCTTCCCCCCGAACCGCCGCTTCCGGCCATGCCTTCGTCACCGCGGCGACCCTTCCCTCGGCGTTGGCGGTTCCGGCGTGCGGTCAGGTAGTTGTCGATGAGCAGCACCGTCGCGAAGGTCAGGACGCCGCCCATGGCGCCGACGGCAACGGTCACGCGGGTCCGGCTCCCCTGGAGCTTGCTCGGCTTGTCGCCCGCGGTGACGGTCTGCGTGGTGATGTAACTCTTGGTCGCTACGTTCGCCTTCTGCTGCTTCTGCACGGCCTCGTGGTTGATCGCCGAGATGAGAAGTGCGGCGGTACGGGTGGCCAGCGTCGGATCCGGGCTCGTCGCCTCGATGTTGATGATGGGCCCGTT
>JAUZEI010000411.1 GCA_030839105.1 Actinomycetota bacterium | reverse complement strand
GACGTCGCCGCGCGTTGGAGGCTCTTGATGTTGTCGTTCGCGAGTGGCAGCCCGAGCCGCACCTCGCGCGCGGCTTCCCGCGCTCGGACGGGACGCAAGCCTTCCTGCCAGGTCGACCAGATCCGGTGGAGGCGGCGGCGGCGCGCTTCGGTACGTGGTCTCCAGCTCCAGAACGCCAGCCACCCGATCAGGCGCGCCGCGAGCTTGGCCGTCCGCAATGGTCCGAGGGCGCGGAACATCGGTGGCAACATTCGCCGCGGGATGCCCGTCGGGAATGTGCCGACGAGCACGACCGATGCGCATTGCTTGGGGTGATGCAGCGCGTAGGTCGACGCGACGAAACCGCCCAAGGAGTGACCCAGCACGACGATCTGCTGGTCGCCGAGCTCCCGGCGCAACTCGTCGAGATCGTCCGCGAGCCGGGCGAAGGAGTAGGTCTCGTCGGCCGCCGTCTCCGACTTCCCGCTCCCGCGGTAGTCGTGGAACACGAACTCGAATTCGTCGGCGAAGGGCGCGAGATCGTCGGCCAGGTACCGGTGATCGTTTGCGGGGCCGCCACCGCACACGTACACACGCGGGCCGCTTCCGATGCTGGTGTAAAAGAGTTTGACGCCGTCGCTCGTCATCAGAGTCGCCACACCCCAAGCCTAAGCCGGGTGGCGTTACTCGGTGCGGAGTGCCTGCGCGGGTCGGATCCGGGTCGCGACGTGCGCGGGACCGGCCGCGAGCACGTTCACGACGACGATCGCGATCGGCACGATGAGAAGCACGCCGACGAGCGCGAGCGGCGGCGCGTAGATGACGGGGAAGCTGATCGCGAGCTGCTTCCATACCGCGCGGCCGACGAGGATTCCGAGCGGCACACCGATGACGAGGCCTCCGACCGCGAGGAGGGTCGCCTGCCAACCGATGGCGATTCTCGTCTCACGGCGGGTGAAGCCGAGGGCGCGCAGGATCGCGAGATCGCGGTTGCGCCGGCGCACCGTAGTGACGAGCGCGTGCGCGACCGTCGCGGCCGCGAGCAGGGCGAAGAAGATCGCGAGCGCGAACGGAAGCACGCGGAGCTTCCCCAGGCTGACGACTGCCGTCGGCGACTGGACCGGGCTGACGAAGTATTGGGGATCGAGACCCGAGAAGCGCTTCAGCGCGGCGGTGGCGTCGGCGCCCGGCCTCCATCGAACGAGGACCCAATCTTCGATCTGGTTCGCGGCCGGTGCTTTCGGCGGGACCGCCACATCGAGCGCGTTCGCGGTCATCCACGCACTCTGGTCATAGTCGGTGTGCGACGTTGCCGGAAGGAGCGCGGCGCCGACGACGCGCACGGGCCGTCCGTGCGACCCCACCCGCACCGTGTCGCCCAGGCGCACGTGCATCCGGTGCAAGGTCGTCGGTGCAAACGCGATCTCATCGGTGCCCCGTGGTGCCCGACCGTCGACCATGACGAAGTCGATCGCGCCCTTGATCGATCTGGTGCCGAACGTCGGGACCGACGAACCGTTGATCGTGACGGCGCGTTCCCAACGCGCGTCGAGCACCGAGTCGACCGCCGCATCGCGCGCGATGGTCGCCGTCGCCGTGGGGGAGACCGGCGCCCCTTCCGCCGCGACCACCGCGTTCCACACCAGGCCCGAACGCGCCGGATTCGCCACGGCCTCGGTGAGACCGTTGCGAAATGTCAGGCAGGCGGTCACACCGAGCACACCGGCGATCGAACCGATCAGGGCCGATCGCACCGGCACCGCCCGCCGGCCGCGCCCCGGTTCGGTTGCCAGACGGGCCCCGACGAGGAGCGCGGGCGGAAGATCGGCGGCGGCCGTGAGCCGCGCAACCGCCGAGGACCGCGGCTGCCTGCTCTCGAACCGCCGTAAGCGGATCTCGGCCGTGAGCCATGCGGTCGCCATGGCCGCGACCAGGAGGCCGGCCGCGGCGGGCAGGAGGACGGGCCAGTCGGCGTGCACGCCGATGTCGAGGTCGAAGTTGCGGGACAGCGCGATCGGAAAGCGGGGCGACAGCGCGATCGCGACCGCCATGGCGGTGATCGCGCCGACCGAGGCCATCAGCGCGGCCGGTGCGACGAGTGCAGAAACCGCGACCCGGCGGTCGGCGCCGATCGCACGCCAGGTCTCGAGGTCGGCCGCGCCGGCGGTGACGGTGCGCACGAGGGCCTGGCCCACGAGCACGCCGGCGCCGATGACGACCGCCAGCGCGAAGAGGAGGAGACCGCCTTGCTCGACATTGGAGACGTTCGCGAGCTTGCGCAGTCCGAACATGTCCTGCGCGCTCGCAACGTTGATGGGATGTCCCACGATCCGTTGCACGTCGGTCTGGAGCTGCGCAACGTCCGCCTCCCCGCGACGCAGCATGACGAACTGATTGGTCGCGCCGACCAGCCGATCTCGGTATTTCGCGTAGAAGCCACTCGACGGCATCGAGTCGACCTCCTTGTCGGTTGCCTTCGTGATCCCGACGATGCGCATCGCCTGTTGAACCGGCTTCACGTCCTTGCCGTCGGATGGTTGCGCGAGCGTCAACGTCGAGCCGATCGGAAGGTGAAAGCGCTTGCGCGCGTTCTCGTTCACGAGCATCTCGTCGGCGCGAGAGGCGTCCGGCATGCGCCCCGCAACGACGACGCCGGCCATGGTCGACATGCTCGCGGGGTCGGTCGGCAGGAGGGGTGAATCGAGCGCGGCCGGATCCTTCACGGTCAGCGCGAACGGGACGAGGAACGGGAGGGCCGTCTCGACTTCCGGCAGAGCCGCGACTGCGGCGCGCTGCTGCTCGTCGTAGGAAGGGTCGTTGGCGAGCACGAGCGCGTCGGGAACGTGCGCGGCGCGCTCGTAGCGGGGGAGCGCGACATCGGTGCGCCGCGCGCCTGCGATCCCGGCACACGCCAGGCCGACCGAGACTCCCGCAAGCAGACCGAGCACGACCCAGGACGGCCACCGGCGACGGAGGTCGGCGCGGACCCACATTCGGACCGCGGTCACGCGCCGTTCACCCGTCGCATGCGATCACCCAACCACAGGCGCCCTCCGGCGGCGAGGGAGCCTGCCCGCCGGTCGAGGGGGTGCTGCCCTCCCGAGCGACGGGACTAGACCGGGACGGTGAGCGCGATCACACAGCCGGAGTCGACCGAGCCACTGACGGTCGCGAGCTCGTGGATTTCGCGAACAGCGATTCCCGATCCGTTCGATGCGGCTCGAGGACGACTTCGGCGGCAGCGACCCGAAGTCGATGGCCGCCGACCGCTACCGGCAGCTGATCCGCCCTGAGCTGCCCGACGAAAGGTCCCGCCGTAGCGATCAGGGGTCAGTCGTCGGATCGACCGTGTCCTCGGACGTGCGGTGCTCCACCGGCGGCGCTTCCGGCACGTCCCGATACGCGGTGCGCGCATCGGAGTCGGCGAGAATTTCCTCGGCCTGGGTTTTCGGGTCGTCGCTGCCCGCCGCCTGCTCCTCGGGAAGCAGCGTCTCGGCGCGGCTTTGCACTCGCTTCGAGTCCTTGTCGTCGGGCATGGTGACTGGTCTACCCCGATCGCCAAGCGACGAAAGCGCGGCGTCGGGAGCCCGACCGAAGGATCCGGATGCCCGAGGCCCAGCTCGACGACGTGACGATCGCCTTCGACGTGATCGGCGAGGGCGAGCCGATCGTGCTCGTATGCGGATGCGGTCAACCCGCGGTGGCGTGGCACGTCGGCGTCGCGCCCGCGCTCGTCGCGGCCGGCTTCCAGGTCGTCACCTTCGACAACCGCGGAATCGCGCCGTCGTCATCGCCGCCCGCCCCGTACTCGGTCGACGATCTCGTCGGCGACACCTTGGGTCTGCTCGACCACCTCGGGCTCGATCGGGTGCGGATCGCGGGCCACTCGATGGGCGGCTGGGTCGCCGAGACGACAGCCGCGCATCACCCGGACCGCGTTCACGCCGCCGCATTCATGGGCAGCTGCAATGTCGCGACCGCATGGGAGAAGGCGATCACGACCGTCGAGCGCGACCTCGCGACACTCGACGTCGACCTCCCGCCTCTCTTCTATGCGTGCGAGACGTTGCGCTATCTCCCGAATCACGAACTGCAGGACACCGAGCTCGTCGCGACATGGCTCTCACTGATCGCCGACCAACCTCCGCCCGCGAATCCCGGGCGGTTGGGCCAGTTGGAAGCGTGCCTCGCTTGGTCCCTCGATGTGCAGCGCACGGCGGTGTGGCCGGACATCTCGGTTCCGTGCCTCGTCCTCGCCTTCGAACACGACATCGACTCCCCACCCGCGTACGCCCGAGAAGCGGCGGCCCAGATCCCGGGCGCGCGCTTCGCCCAGATTCCCGGCGCAAGTCATCTCGGTATCTTCACCCACCCGGTCGCGGTCGCGGCTGAGCTCGTCGACTTCTTTTCCGGGGTCTGACGAGCCGTCTTCTCGGAGCCGCGGCTCCGA
>JAUZEI010000397.1 GCA_030839105.1 Actinomycetota bacterium | reverse complement strand
ACGAACTTGTCGCGCAGATCCGCGACGGGGGTAAGCGCGGCGGCCGAGAACTCGTCGAGCTGTTCGGGACGCGCGCTCGGACGGGAGAAGTACGCGTGCAGCTCCGTGAGACCCGCGCGGACGCGCTCGTCGCCGTACTCCTCGAACAGCGCGACCAGCCCGTCGACGTCGAGGAGATCGGGATCGAGGCTTGTGATGTCGTTCGCGTTGCGCTTCGACCAGTGACCGACGAGGTCGGAGAACAGGCTGCACGCCCATCCCACACCGCCTTCGAGGAAGCCGAATCGCAACGTGGGGAACCGGTGGGTGACACCGGAGAGGAACAGCGACTTGCACAGCGACTCGTGGTTCGCGGCGAGGCCGCCGATGTGGTTGTAGACGTAGCTGGTCGCCGACCGCGTCACCCGGTGCGATTGCAGTGAGCTGTGGAACACGGGGGCGATCCCGAGCTCGACGCACTTGGCCCACAGCGGGTCATAGTCGTACGCGCTGTCGACGCCGAAGCAGTCGAGCCGGTGCTCGTCACCCGTACCGATCGAGCGGCGGGCATGACCCGCGAACACGGCGGTCTTGAATCCGAGCTCGCGTACCGCGTACTCGAGCTCGTCGACGGCGAGTTTCGGATCCAGCATCGGCACGAGCGCGCCCACCGTCGTGCGATCGCGGTAGGGGGCGAACAGGTTCGCGAGGGCACGGTTCGCAGCCCGGCAGCGCAGGCCGATGAGCTCGTCGTCGGACGTCTCGAGGTACGACAGCGTCATCGACGGATAGAGGATCGTGAAGTCGATACCGATCTCGTCGAGGCGTTCGTAGAGCAGGGCCGGGAGATACGAGGTCGCGCGATCTCGGGTGTTTTTCGTCGGCCAACCCCACCACGACGGCATCGCCTTCCAACCCGGACCGCGAGCACCGGGATGCGAGGCAAGGACGGTCGTCGTGTCCGTGAGACCGGTGTTTCCGGCGTAGCGGTCGCGTACCGCGCGCCCTCCCATCTCTTCGAGATAGGTGAGCATCTCCTCGTCGAACACCGGCGCGAGCTCGACGAAGTGGCCGTCGGCGTCGATGATCGGATGGGAGAGGCTCGCTCTCACCTCGGCCGCGTTCAGGTGCCTGCTCACTCGTCCGTGCTCATGTGTCGGCTCCGAGCTCGCGCGCCCAGGCGAGCAGCTTGCGGGCGGTTGCAACGTGCGCGATGTGGATCTCGTGCCCTTCGCCCTGGTTCTTGTCGCCCATGAGAAGGCGCGTATCGGCCGCCTCGGCCTCCCGAGTGAGCCGATCGATCTCGCTCCAGTAGGTGAGCTCTTCGGCCGTCGGAGTGAACGCCGCGTTCACGATGGCAACGTGTTCGGCGTTTCCCATCATCATCCCGAAGTAGCCGATGTCGCGCAGCTCGGTCAGCCAGGCGCGGAGGCCGTCGAGATCGTCGTTCGCGCCGCCCCACATGCCGCTTATCGGGTAGCGGATGCCCGCCGCGCGCGCGTCGATCAGCACTTTCTCGCGGATGTAGAGCGTCTCGGTGCCCTTCGGCGTCCAACGAAAGCCGATGTCGGCGCAGATGTCGCCGAACCTCGAGACGGCGCCGCCCATGTACGCGACCCGGTCGGAAGCGCTCGCGATCTCGTAGGCCTGGCGGATCGCCTGTGCGTTCTCGAGGATCGGATAGAGCATCGTCTCGCCGACGGGAAGACCGAGCTCGACCTCGAAGCATGTGAGGATCGCATCGGCCGCGTGCACGTCGGCCGGCCCGGTGATCTTCGGCAGCAGGATCCCGGCGAGATTCGGACCCATCACCGCCTGCAGGTCGCGCAGGATCATGCCCGACGCGATGGGTTGCACGCGCACGAAGTTGAGCGGCACACCCGGGCCGGGTGCCGCGGAGTCGAGGAACTCGCGTACGAGTCCGCGGGCGCGCACGCGTGTCGCCTCCGGGCACGGTGTGCGCGGTTCTTCGATGTCGAGGAAGAGCGCGTCGGCGCCCGACTTGGCGTTCTCCGCGATCCGAGACTCCTGGTCCCCGGGCGTGAACAGCAGCGAGCGCAGCGGTACCGCCGTCGACCTGTCCACGATGCCTCCTGACCGAACCTCAGCGCACCCTACTTAGGGTCGCTCGCGCTGCGCCTCGAAGGTCCCGGCGCGGTCGGCGGCGGCTGGTGTGGGTCGGGTCGGCTCCGCTGCCGCTCGTTCTTATGGGTCGCTCGGGCTGCGCCTCGAAGAGCGCGGTCGGCGGCGGCTGGTGTGGGTCAGCCCCACCGCTCCGCGATGCGCCAGTGCAATCCTTCGATGACGACCTCCGAGCCGGTATCCCAGTGACTGGGGAGCCAGACGGGCGGGCGCGGCAACTCGGTGCCGTCGCCGAGCACCGTCACGTCCGTCCACTCCTGGCCCGTGATGCACGCGTGGCGCACGTCGAAATCGCCGCCCGCGCGCCGGCGATCGCGCAGAGCCAAACAGTGATTGCCGACCCGGACCACTACGGCGTGGGCTGCGGTCAGGACAGCTCCCGAGTTGCCGGGGTCGATGCGCTCCCAGATCTCCTCGTAGGTGTGGCTGCAACCGTCGCGCTCGAACTCTCCCCGCTCGATCAACTTCTCGTCGTGGCGCTCGACGATGCCGCAGTCATAATCCGCGAAGTTGCCGTTGCGGTCGAGCGTGTGGTGCCAGGTGAGCGCGGGCGCGTCGTAGGTAGTGATGCCCGCGAACGCGTCGATCGGCGCGTCCGGATCTTCGGGGACGCGCAGATCCGCGAACGCGTCACCGGCCTGCAGCCACAGCACGCGGGCCGGCTCCGAAGGCGGCTCGCGGTCGATCGCGATCGACCGCCGTTGCCACGCACCGACGAAATGGCGGGCGAGCGTCATCATGGGTCGAGCGCCGCCAGACGCTGACGGTGGAAGAGCGTGATCGGCCGTTCGTGGTTCTGGGCGAGGGGTCCGACGCGAAACCGGCTGGAGCGCACGGTCGCCTGGATGCCTTCGTTGCCGCTCCTCTCGAGCAGCTTGATGCCCCGGTGCGGGCAGACGTCGTGGAAGGCGCGCAACACGCCGTCGAGCCCATGCACGACGACGAGGGGACCGAACCCGGCGTCGATCGTGACGACGTCACCGAATTCGGTGAGCTCTTCGGTCGACGCCGCCAGGTGCCAGGAACGCGCGAACAGCAGTTGCTGCTCGCAGCCGTACCAGCCGTCGTCGAAGTACGCCTCCGGCGACAAGAGGAAACGGGTATCCATGTCCGCGACCGTACGGCCGGGACGTTTCGCGGCGAGGGCTGCGAGATTTCGCCGGTGTGTCGGCTCTCCTGTCGAGACCTGACAGCGGTGAGCGGGATGTGACTCGGGCTCTACCGCGCCTGCACACTCTCGATGTAGCCGTCGCACAGCTCGACGAGTCGTTCCCGGCCGAAACTCGGCTCGTGTCCGCCGTGGACGACATCGACCGGGAGCTCGCGAAGTCGCTCCATCGTGCGCACGTAGGCGTCGACGTCGGAGTCGCTGCTCCCGTCGAGCAGCGGCCCGTCGTACACGGCGTCGCCGGAGAAGAGCGTCCGCGACTCGTGGTCGTAGAGACCGATCGAGTCGGGCGAATGTCCCGGAAGGTGCAACACCTCGAACGCGCGGTCACCGAGGTCGACGACGTCGCCGTCGTCGAGGACACGCGTCGGTGCGCAGCTCTGTACCTCGTAAGCCGCGGGGTCGTAGCCGGCCTCCGGCAACGCGTCGAGCAGCTCTTCGGGAAGCTCGTAACCCGCGGTCAGGTACATGTCGAGCACGGCGGCCGGGAACGCACTGCGGCGCAGCGCACCACCGATCGCGCCCGGCGTCGCGAGATACGGCACGCCGGACTTGTGGGCCAAGCGCTCCGAGAACTCGTGCAGCGATCCGGTGTGATCGAAGTGGTAGTGCGTCGCGAGCGCGAGCGTCGGCTGTTCGAAGAGATCACGCGCCGCGTCGTGCAAGCTCACCACGCCGAGGCCGGTGTCGACGAGCAGGGACCGGTCTCGACCGCGCACGAACCAGATGTTGCAGCGCGCGAACGGATCGACGGACGGCTCCCACAGCCGCCAGATCACGTCGCCGACCCGTTCGCGCGCGAACCAGTCCCCGGTCGAAACTTTCATGCGCTTGCAACTCTCATTCGGCTCCTCATCCGGTTCGGCGGCTCTCCATGTAGCTACGCCACCGTCCATGGTGGGTGATGTCGATGGCGGAGTCGAGCGCACCGGCCGCCGCGACGAAGCCTGGCACGGTACTGCCGTCGTCGAGCTCGATCGGGCCCGAGCGCGAGTGGCGCCGCGACACCGGCGAGGAAGCGGCCGAGCTCGGCGTCGCCGAGCGCGTACACCTCCATCTCGATCGCAGCGCCGCGCTCGGCGTCCCGAACGAGACCCGGTTTGGGCGGGACCGATCCGCTGATCGCGGCGAGGACCCGGAACGCGTCCGCGGCGGTGAGCGCGTGTACGGAGATGCAGTCGAGCCCGGCTACGGCGGGGACGACCCCTCGGGTGCAGACCAGGGACCCGACCCAGATCGGAGAAGAGCACGCGCCCGGTCGTGAGGAAGATCTGGTTCTGGATCTTGACGGTGTCCGGTGCGTTGAAGCGTTCGCTCGTCTGGTCGGCGCGCTGACGCCTATCTCACCGAGATCCGTCCAGGGCTCATGCCAGACTGCGGAGTGCCCACCAGCGTCCGACCGCCGACGAGCCTGAGACCGGTGGCCGTCTCGTTCTTCGTGTTCGGAATCTTCGCAGGCGCGTGGGCGGTCGCGACCGTCGACATCGAGCGCACGTTCCATCTCACCGACACGGGTCTCGGCGCCCTGCTTGCGGCCGGGATCGTCGCCGCCACCGCGGTTGCCGCGTTCGGGGGCGCCATCACCGATCGCTTCGGCGCCGGACGGTCGTTGACACTGGCGCTCCTGATCTGGGGCGGTCTCCTCGGCTTGGAGGCGGCCGCACCGCATCTGCTGCTGTTCGTGCCCGCGTTGGTGCTCGCGATGGCCGCGGGCGGTCTCGTCGACGTGGTCATGAACATCGTCGCGGCCGACGCGTTGTCGCACGACGCCGGTCGACTCGTGCGCTTCCACGGACTGTTCAACGGCGGATGCGTGGCGGGCGCGGCGGTCACGGGTGTGGCGCTGCGCTTCGACGCGTCATGGCGACTCGTGTGGGTCGCGGTCGCGATTGTGGGCGTGGGCACCGGCATCGTGACCCGCCGCACCCGGCTTCCCGAACCGGAACGCTTCGACCATCCGTCGATGTGGCGGGCGCTGGTGGGGCTGCGCCACGAAGGCCTGCTCGTGCTCGCGTTGGTGTTCGGTGCGTCGGCGATGGTCGAGGGCGGGATCGCCACGTGGGGCATCCTCTATCTCCGCAGCCACCTCGGTTTGGGGGTGCTCGCGGGCGTGAGTGCGTACGTCGTCGGTGAAGGGCTAGCCACCTTCGCCCGGCTGGGCGGCGGTCCCATGATCGGCGCGTTCGGGACCCGGCGCGCGGTCGTCGTCGGCGCGACGCTCGCCGCCGCGGGGATCGCGACCGAAGCCCTCTGCGGCGTGGCGGGCATCGCCGCCGCCGGGCTGGCGGCGGCCGCGGTCGGTATCTCGGTGGTGTGGCCGCTGTTGCTTGCCGACGTCAACAACGAAGCCCGTCATCCGGCACTCGCGATAGGTGGCATCACCGCGTGCGGCTACCTAGGGATGGTCGCCGGTCCTCCGCTCGTCGGGACGCTCTCGGGTCTCTTCGGCTTGCGGACGGGGCTCCTCGTGCTCGCGGGGATCGCGTTCTTCGTCGCGGTCGTGCCTGCGCACGTCCGCCCTCCCGCGCGCCTCGACACTCCGTAGCAGTCCGCTTTGTTGGGCCCGGCGTACATCAGGAACGGCGCGCGGAAGCGGCGTTCAGGAGCTGTCGTCGGGCCGCGCGTTGCGGAACGCGCGCTTCAACAACGGGGTCTGGGCGTCAAGCGTCTCCGCAAGGGCGACGTTTGCCTCCGGGGTCGCGTCCGCGACGAGGGGACCGGGAGCGGGAGCCGGTTCGGGTGCCGGTGCGGCTTCGGATTCGGCCTCCGGCTCCTCGGGCGCCGGCTCATCGGCAACGGTGTGGGGAGCGCCGCGCACGGGGGTCCAGCCGCGGGACCGTTCGAGATCGCGGCCGACCGCAGCCAGGCCGGGCAGCTCGACCGCGGTGGAGGCCGTGCGGCGCCGGCGGGCGCGCGTTGTGGAAGCGCCGCGGGCGCGGCGTGCGGGCGGCGCCGGTCGCGTCGTCTCGTCGCGGACCGACGACAGGTCGTTGTGAAGCTCCCAACCCCGGGGCAGCACGAGCCCCGCGGCGTGCCGGGAGCAGAGGTCGCCTTCGGTGCGGACCGCGTCGGTGTCGAGATCGACGAGCCACGCCTCCCGCTGCGTGGGCTGAAAGCGAAGCGTCGCCGCGGCCGGCGCGCCACATCCCGGACGGGCGCAGAGCCGCCGGTGATTGGGGCCGTACCGCCGAGCCCAGTTCGGGCTTGCATTCATGCCCGGCGACTCCCCTCTTCCTCAGTCCTTGCGGCTCGTGACCGCACGCCGACAACGATTCCGTTCGTCATCCCGCCCACTTGCCTATCGACCGATTGCAGTCGGGTTCCAAGGGACCCTCCGAGTATGGCCCATGCGGACCCTCTCGGCTGCAAATCTCGACCCGGTCGCGGCCGCGCCGTCAACTCACTCCCGGCCGGTCACACCGCGCCGGCGTTCTGGAAGGCGCGCGCCAGCATCGGACTGTGCGCGTCGAGGGTCACCTGGAGCTCTTCGGCCGCCCGGGCCCGAGCCCCCCGCCGATCCTCGAGGTGCCAGCCCTTCGGCGGCGTCAGAACGCGTACGTGTCGCTCGCACAACTCGCCCGCTCGTGCCGCACCTTCGGCCGGAGTATCGAGCCACACGGTGAGATCACGCGTGTCGAACGTGAAAGTCGCCGTTGCCGGCGCACTACATCCCGATCTTGCACAGTGACGTCGCACACAAAGACGGTACTGCGCGGTCGACACTGTTTCGTGCCAGGCTGACGCGATGGTCGACGGCCACAGGTTCGGTGAATCGCGCGACGACTGGGTCGTGCGCGTCCCGGCGTCGTCGGCCAACCTCGGCTCGGCGTTCGACGCGGTTGCGCTCGCTCTCGACGTGCACCTCGAAGTAACCGTCGCCGACGATGAACATGCACCCGAGACCCATCCCGCGGTCCGCGCGTTTCGTCACGGCGGCGGCGTCGGACCGATCGCGGTGCGGGTCGGATTTCCCGGCGGCCGTGGTCTCGGCTTCTCCGGCGCGGCACGCGTCGGCGGGCTCGTGGCCGCGTACGCGCAGCAGCGGAAGTCGTTGCGGGACGCCCGCCCGGCGATCCTGCGGGCCGCGGGCGAACTCGAGGGTCACTTCGACAACGTGGCCGCATCCCTCTTCGGCGGAGTGGTGGCGGTCGCCGGCGGCCGGGCCGTCCGGATACCGCTTTCCTACGACCTCGGCGTCGTCGTGTGGACACCGGAGCGGGAGACGGCGACGAGCACGGCCCGCCGCCAGCTACCCGATCAGATCCCGTTTGCGGATGCCGCGTTCAACATCGGCCGCACGGCCCTGCTCGTCGCGGCCCTGGCCGCGGGCGACACCGGCGCGCTGCGGATCGCCACCCAGGACCGGTTGCACCAGGACCGCCGGCTCGCCCGCGCCCACGACACGCGCCACGCGATCGAAGCCGCGCTCGCGGCGGGCGCGTTCGCGGCTTGGCTTTCGGGATCGGGACCGTCGGCGGCCGCGCTGGTCGACCCGGCGCGGGCCCACGACATCGCGGCGGCGCTCCCTGCCGGAGGTCGTACGCGCGTCCTGGCGATCGCCGACATCGGTGCGACGGTCACCAGCCGCGACGATGCGTATGAACGCGCGCTCTGAACCCCCCGAAAACCCAGGCCACTCCCGATGAATATGCCGGACTGAGAATCGAGACCGCATGAAGATCGAAGGCAAGTGTGTCGTCGTGACAGGCGCGGCGAGTGGCATCGGTGCCGCGCTCGCCCGGCGCTTCGCCGCGGAAGGCGCACGCGGCGTCGTGCTGGCCGACCGGCAGAAGGAGCCACTCGCGTCCGTCGCGAGCGAGATCGCCGACGGCCTGGCCGTCGAGTGTGATGTCACGGACGAGTCGCAACTGCAGGCGCTCGTCGACCGGGCGGAGGATCGCTTCGGCCCGATCGATCTCTTCTGTTCGAACGCCGGAATCGTCGTTCCGGGCGGGGCCGAGGCGAGCGACGAGATCTGGCGTCGGAGTCTCGACGTCAACGTCATGGCGCACGTGTACGCGGCGCGGATCATGGTGCCGCGCATGATCGATCAGGGCGGTGGCTACCTCCTGCAGACCGCGTCGGCGGCCGGGCTGCTCACCCAGATCGGCAGCGCGCCCTATTCGGTCAGCAAGCACGCGGCGCTCGCACTCGCGGAGTGGCTCGCGATCACGTTCGGCGACAAGGGGATCAAGGTCTCGGTGCTCGCGCCGCAGGCCGTTCGCACCGCGATGACGGCGGGTATCGAGAACGGCGGGGTCGCGGGCGTCGACGGCATGCTCGAGCCCGACACCGTGGCCGACGCCGTTGTTCGCGGACTCGCGTCCGAGGCGTTTCTGATCCTCCCCCACCCCGAGGTGTTGGAGTACTTCCGGCGCAAGGCGTCCGACTACGACCGCTGGATCGGCGGGATGCAACGGCTGCAGGCACGCTTCGGGGATTCGTTTTAGGTTCGCGGCATGACCGACGTCCCCACAACCGAGCCCTTGGTGTTGGCCGACGAACCGCGGCCGCGCGTCCGTCGGCTCACGTTGAATCGACCGGCCAAGCGCAACGCGATGAGCAATTCCGTGCGCCGGGTGCTCTTCGACGAGTTACGCCGCGCCGACCAGGACGACGACGTGAGCGTGACGGTGATCCGCGGCGCGGGCCCGTCGTTCTGTTCCGGTTACGACCTCTCGCCCGAGCCGAACGATCCGCTACCCCGTCCGATCGCGACGCGCGACGGCTTCTGGAGCCGTCATCTCGTCGAGGGTTGGTTCGAGATGATGGACATGGCGACGCCGATCATCGCCCAGGTGCACGGGTACTGCCTGGCCGGCGGTTCCGAGCTCGCGGCGGCGTGCGATCTCGTCTACGTCGCCGAGGACGCGACGATCGGGTATCCGCCCGTCCGCACCATGTCGTCCCCCGACTTTCTCTGGCAGCCGTGGCTGCTCGGCTGGCGGCGCTCGATGGAAGCGGTGCTCACCGGCGATTCGTTGACGGGTGTGCAGGCCGTCGAGGGTGGCTACGCGAATCGCGCCTTCCCGGCAGCCGAGCTCGAGGAGGAGGTACTGGCCATCGCCGAGCGCGTCGCCCAGATTCCCGGTGATCTGTTGGCCCTCAACAAGCGCACCGTGCATCGTGCACTGGAGGCGATGGGTATGCGGGCGGGTGTGCGCGCCGGCACCGAGCTCCAGGCCCTCGGGCTGCATCAACGTTCGTCGCAGGAGTACATGCCCAAGTTGCGGTCTCTCGGCGTGAAGGGCGCGGTGGAAGATCGCGACTCTCCCTTCGGCGACGGACGCGCGGGCGGCGACCGAGTCGAATCCGAAACCGTGCGCCCGGCACCGGAGCCCGACTGATGGTCAACCGAGACGACACCGATCCCGGCGTGAATGCAGCCGTCGCCGCGGTCGACGACGTGATCGACGGTGCGCGCGCGGAACTGGAGGCGCTCGTGCGCATCCCGAGCATCAGCGCCGACCCGCAACACTTCGCCGACGTGCGCGCGAGCGCCGACGCGATCGTCGATCTCCTGCGCGCGCACGGTCTCGAGAATGTGCGCGCCGCGGGAGTCGAAGGTTCACAGCCGTTCGTCCTCGGCGAGTGGATGCATGCGGGGCCGGACGCGCCCACGGTCTTGTTGTACGCGCATCACGACGTCCAACCGCCCGGGATCGTCGAGAACTGGGCGAGCGATCCGTTCGAACCCGAGGAGCGCGACGGTCGCCTCTACGGAAGGGGCGCGGCCGACGACAAGGCAGGGGCCGTTGCCCACGCGCACGCGGTGAGCGCGTGGCTCACGGCGACGGGCGCGCTGCCGTGCAACGTGCGGGTGCTCATCGAGGGCGAAGAGGAGATCGGGTCGCCGACGCTCCATGCCTTCCTCGACTCGCACCTCGAAGAGCTGCGTTCCGACGTGCTCGTGCTCGCCGACGCAGGCAACTGGCAAGTGGGCGTGCCCGGTCTCACGTATTCATTGCGCGGTCTCGCGGCCGCCGACATCGAGCTGCGCGCGCTCGACGGTCCGCAACACTCGGGTATGACCGGCGGCGCGGTGCCGGATCCGGTGATGGCCCTTTCCCGGCTGCTCTCGACCTTGGTCGACGAGTACGGCGACATTGCGTTCGAAGGGGCGTTCGACGGGCTCTCCGAACCGGGCGCCAGGGAGCGCGCGCCGATCAAGGGCTTCGACGACGCGCCGCAAAGGTTCGCGCGGGCCGCCGGCGTCCGGCCGGGAGTGCAACTCGTGGGCGACCCCGACATCGCGTTGCACGAACGTCTGTGGCTTCGGCCCTGCCTCACGGTGATCGGATTCGACGGGCATCCCATCAAAGGCTCGTCGAACCAGATCGTCGCCCGCGCCACTGCGCGCGTGAGTCTGCGCCTCGGGCCGGGTCAGGATCCGGACCGGATCCTGGAGCGGCTGTGCGCCCATGTCGAAACACATGTGCCGTGGGCGCTCGAGCTGACGTTCACTCCGCTCGAAGGTGCGCCCGCGTGGCAGACCGACCCGACGGGGCCCGCGTTCGACGCGGCACGCCGTGCGCTGCGCGCCGGATTCGGTGCGGAGCCCGTGCTGATGGGAGTCGGTGGATCGATCCCGTTCGTCGGTCCGTTCGCCGACGCATTCGGCGGGATCCCGTCACTGCTCATGGGTCCCGACGACCCCGGCGCGAACATCCACGGCGAGGACGAGAGCCTGCATCTGGGCGATTGGCGCAGCCTGATCCGCTCGGAGGTGTTCCTGCTCGACGAGCTCGCGCGC
>JAUZEI010000392.1 GCA_030839105.1 Actinomycetota bacterium | reverse complement strand
CCATTCCCTCAGGGCCGGCTCCGACGTCAGCTCGATCATCAGCGTTGCCGACAGCTCGTTCTCGTCCGGGATGAGCTGGTTGTACGTTTCGACCTCGTGTGCGATCTGCTCGTCGCGCAGCATGCGCTCGGCGCGCGCCATCTCCTGGACCTGCCACCGCATCGTCACGGTGTTCTCGAACACCATCGTCAGGATCGGACCGAGCGCGACGCGCCGTACCCGTTTGAGATCGATGATCGTCCGCCGGAGCACATCGCGTTCGCGTTCGTACGCGCGCATGTCGACGATGTCGTCCACGGTCAGCTTCTTCATAATTGCTCCTCGAGTCCGCGTACGCGTGCTCACGAACCGACTCCGGGATTGACGAGAGAAGCCCCGGGGACTTCCCCCAGGGCCACACTCGCTCAATCAGCTTGCGCCGAAACCGGGGGCTCGGTCGGAACTGCTCGAAGACCTAGGTCAGGAGACGTTCTCGAGACCCTGCTGGAAGCGGCCGGCGTGGCTCTTCTCGGCGCGGGCGAGCGTCTCGAGCCACTCCGCGATCTCCTCGAAGCCCTCGTCCCGTGCGGTACGCGCGAAGCCCGGGTACATCTCGCTGTACTCGTAGGTCTCGCCCGTGATCGCGGAGGTCAGGTTGTCGGTGGTGGCACCGACGGCAGTCCCGGTGACGGGGTCGCCAACCTCGGCCAGGAAGTCGAAGTGACCGAACGCGTGGCCGGTCTCACCTTCGGCAACCGAGCGGAACAGCGCGGCCACGTCGGGGTAACCCTCGACGTCGGCCTTCTGCGCGAAGTAGAGGTACCGACGGTTCGCCTGGCTCTCGCCCGCGAACGCCTCCTTCAGATTGTCGTGCGTCTTGCTTCCTTTGAGGTCGGACATCGTGTGCTCCTTCGTAGTCAGGTTCGATCAAAACAGTGTTCACAATGGCCGCGGAAGATCACCTGGACGTCGTCGATGGTGAAATCGCGGCGATAGCGGATGGGGACGATCAAGCC
Organism: Actinomycetota bacterium; assembly: GCA_030839105.1. Taxonomy (GTDB): domain Bacteria; phylum Actinomycetota; class Acidimicrobiia; order IMCC26256; family PALSA-610; genus PALSA-610. The sequence goes on along the minus strand of JAUZEI010000392.1, from coordinate 6,847 downwards.
GTCGAACTCCACCGGTAGGTCACGCACGCGCCCGCACGTGGTGCAGAGAAGATGGTGGTGCTCGTCTTCGACGTTCGGGTCGACACGCACGCTCCCCGTACCCAGGTCGAGTACGCGCACCTCACCGAGCGCTTCGAGATCATGAACGGTCTGGTACACGGTCTTCAATGAGATCGTGGGCATGTCGGCCCGGGCCCGATCGAACAGCGATTCGACGGTCGGATGCGAGACGTCGCCTTCCAGCAGACGGAAGATCGCCTGGCGTTGGGGCGTGACTCGCAAACCCTGTTCCCGGAAGATCGTGGTGAGCGCTTCGGTTCCCTTCATGACACAGACATACTAACAACAAGAGTTGTCAACAAGCAACTCGGTCCGGGCGCATGCGATATTGCGGCGTGCTCCACATCGCCGAGATGCTCGCGAATGCGGCTCGGGTCGCGCCCGATTCTGTCGCCGCGACACTCGACGACGAGGCCCTGACCTTCGCCGAGATCGATGACCGCGCGGATCGCATCGCCAACGGACTCCGCGGCCTGTGGGTGGGACGCGGCGACCGCGTGCTGTGGTGGGGCGACACGACCCTCGACGCCGTCGCCGTATTCGCAGCGCTGTCGAAGATCGGTGCGGTGTTCGCACCGCTGAACGCCCGGGCATCGGTCGACGAGGTCGCACCGGTCGCCGCGTACGCACGGCCGCGATTGCTGCTCTGCGCGCCGTCGCACCTCGATGCGGCCGGCGAGCTCGCCGCCCGGGTCGAGGTGCCGTTCTCGCCCGAGGTGCCGATCGGCGACGAAAGCGCGAGCGCGCCCGACGTGTCGGAGCTCGACGAGCGCGACCCGCACGTCATCTTCTTCACGAGCGGGAGCACCGGCCGCCCGAAAGGAGTCGTGCTCTCGCACCGCGCCAACTGGCTCCGGACGTACGTGGGCGCCACCACCACCCCCGGTGGCGCGGGGACGGTCTGCATGTTCCCGCTCTTCCACATGGCGGGTTGGACCATCGCCATGGGTGCGTGGCAAGGGCGGCGAGCCGTGCACTTCGTGCGCGTTCCGGACGCGGAGACGTTGTTGCGCACGACCGAGCGGCATCGCGCCTCGCGTCTGTATTGCATCCCGGCCGTCTGGTCGCGCATCCTCGAGCACGGCGTCGAGGGCTTCGATCTCTCCGCGCTCGAGGAGGCCGACACCGGCACGTCCGCAACACCCCCCGAGTTGCTCCGCGCGATCAAGGACGCGCTCCCCCACACCCGCACCCGCGTCTTCTACGGATCGACCGAAGCCGGTCCCGGCGTGCAACTCGGCGACGGCGACCTGTTCCGCAAACCGGGCAGTGTCGGTGTCGCGCAGCCGGGCGTCGAAGTCCAGCTCGACGAGAGCGGAGAGGTCGTGATGCGCAGCGCGTTCTTGATGGACGGCTACTTCGACGACGACGCCGCGACCGCCGAGGCCTTGCGCGACGGCTGGTACCACACCGGCGATCTCGGAGCCTTCGACGACGAGGGCTACCTGGCGATCGTGGGGCGGGCGCGCGACGTCATCCGCACCGGTGGTGAATCCGTCGGGCCGCCCGAGGTCGAGCAGGTGTTGGGAGCGCACCCGGCCATCGCCGAAGTCGCGGTTGTCGGCGTGCCGGATGTGCAGTGGGGAGAGGTCGTGGCCGCGGTGATCGTCGTTCGGAAGGGCGAGAACCCACCGGACCTCGACGCGCTCCGGGCGTTCTGCACCGGCCAACTCTCACCGTTCAAGCACCCCCGCCGCGTCGCGGTGGTCGAGTCCCTGCCCCGCACCGCCGCGACCGGCCAGGTCCAACGCACGCTCATCGTCGAACGCCTCCAGTCCCAACCCCCGCCGCACTGACGGAGGCGCTTCCCTCCCGACAGTTGGGACGGAAGTTCGGGGTCGTGGCGCTCTTCGGTCCGGGTGGAATAGTGTTCTGGCAGTGCAGAACGTTGTTCCGGTCGAGGAACGCCTGGCGGATGCCACGCTGGCGGAGCGGCGCGGCCAGTACGCGGCCGAGGTCCGGCGCCTCATCGACGCCGCCTTCGCCGTCATGCGCACGACCGGCGACATCGATCCCCAGGTCCGAGACATCGTGAAGGCCGCCGGCCTCTCCAACCAAGCCTTCTATCGCCACTTCGCGTCGAAGGATGCGTTGCTGCTCGCGGTCCTGGCCGACGGCCAGCGCCAACTCGTCGAGTACCTCCGCGCGCGGATGGCGTCGAGCGACGATGCCGAGGCGCAGGTGCGGCTCTGGATCGAGGGCGTGCTGGCCCAGGCCCGAAACCCCGATGCGGCCGAGGCGACGCGTCCGTTCGCGATCAACGGCGCCCGGCTGGCAGACCGCTACCCGGAGGATCTCGCCGCCACCCGCGCCGACCTCCTCACCACCCTCGCACCGTCGGTGAAGGCCCTCGGCGGTACCGATCACGACGCGGCCTTCGTCTGCGAGCTCGCGCTCGCCCGCATGAACGACGCGATCATCCAACGCCGCAGCCCCGAACCCGTCGAGGTGCGCAACCTCGTGGAGTTCTGTCTCGCAGGAGTCCTACATGGAACGTGAGTTGCTCATCACCGGCATCGGCGGCCAAGGCGTGCAGCTGTGCGCGCAGGTGTTGGCCCGCGCCGCGACCCTCGAAGGCCGGGAGGTGATGTACCTCGGTCTGTACGGCGGCATGATGCGGGGCGGCAACACCGATAGCACCGTCGTCGTCGCGGATGCACCGATCCTCGCTCCGCCTGTCGTGTCGCGGGCATGGTCGGCGATCGCCATGCATGACGACTACTGGCCCGCAGTCGAGTCGAAGCTGCGACCGGGCGGCCTCGTACTGGTCAACGACACCACGTTCACGAGCGACGTGCGCGACGACGTCACGGTGCACCGCGTTCCCGCAACCACGGTCGCGACCGACCTGGGCAGCCCGCTGTCGGGATCGATGGTCATGCTCGGTGCGTTCTGCGCGACGACGGGCATCGTCTCCGAAGACGGTCTGATCACGGCGATGCGGGCGTCGATCCCGCCGTACCGCACCCAGCACATCGAGGCGAACGAGCGAGCGCTGCGTGCCGGCACCCGACTCCTACCCGTCAACGAATTCCCCGCCTGGGAGACCGCAAATGTCTGAGCACAAGGGAATCTCCGAGCCGTCCATCTCCGGAACGACGATCGACATCAAGAGCCGCGGCACGGTCACGATCGATGCCGCGCACTGCAAGGGGTGCGACCTCTGCATCCCGGCCTGCCCGCCCGGCGTGCTGGCGATGTCCACCGAGGTCAACCACATGGGGTACCGGTTCCCGCAGCTCTCGCCGGGGTGCACGGGCTGCGGCGCCTGCCTCTACGTATGCCCCGACTTCGTCTTCGAGGTGTATCGCTACGAGCAACCGGTCATCACGGCCGTCCCGAAAGAAAGCGTGGCGATCCGATGACCGTCACCGCCACTACCACCACCGCCCCTCCCGCCGAACGCGTGCTGATGGAGGGCTCCGAGGCACTTGCCCGCGCCGCGATCGCGGCGGGCTGCCGGTTCTTCGCCGGCTATCCCATGACGCCGTTCACCGAGGTGCTCGAGCATTGCGCGCGCCTGCTTCCCGAAGCGGGCGGCGTATGCATCAACGCGGAGTCGGAGCTCGAGGCGGTCGGTATGGCGTGGGGTGCACTCTCCACCGGGGCCCGTGCCGCGACGGGATCCACCGGACAGGGCCTCTCGCTCATGCAGGAGTCGTTCTCGGAGATCACGCTCGCCGAGCTGCCGCTGGTCATCTTCAACATGGCGCGTGGTCAACAGGACTACTTCCAGGCGACACGCGGCGGCGGCCACGGCGACTACCGCCACATCGTGCTCGCCCCCCAAGACGTCCGCGAAGGTGTCGAGCACGTGCAGCTCGCGTTCCACCTTGCCGACAAGTGGCGCAATCCCGTACTCGTCTACGGCGACTACCTCCTCGCGCACACGCAGGAGGCGATCTCGATCGAACCGATGGCGTTCCCGGAACTGCCGAAGAAGGATTGGGCCGTCGACGGATCGCAAACCGGGAGCGGGCAGAGCCGCGGCGTCACGCCGTTGGGTGTGGCCAAGACCGGGCAGCCCGCGATGGGCCAGGAGGGCAAGGCGCAGTACATCGCGACCAAGATCCCGTTGATGGAACGTGAGGTCCGGTTCGAGCAGGGTTTCTGCGACGACGCGGAGACGATCGTCGTCGCGTTCGGTTCACCCGCGAAGTTCGTCAAGTACGCCATCAACGAGCTGCGCGACGCCGGTCACCGCATCGGCTACCTGCGCCCGATCACGATCTGGCCGTTCCCCTATGCCGCGCTCGCGGAGGTGGCCGCCGGCCCGAACGTCAAGCGGATCGGGAGCTTCGAGCTCTCCGCGGGCCAGCTGGTCGAAGACGTCCGCATCGGCGTCGCCGGCCGCGCGCCGGTCACCTACATCGGCGGCGTCTCCACCGACCAGTCGGGATTCGGCGTCGGCCGCCTCCTCGACGTCGAAGCCATCACCGACCGCATACTCGCTCTGCACGAAGACCGCGAGCTCCCGCCCATCCCCGGCTACGAACAGTTCTCGTACCAACTCCAGGAGCACCAGAAATGACGATCATCGACACGTCCTCCGCTCCCACGGTTCCGGCCCGCAAAGTCGAGTCGCTCAAGCCCGATCTCCTGCTCACCCAGGAGCACCACATGTGTCCCGGGTGCGGCGAACCGCTCGCCGTGCGCCAATTCCTCGAATGCATCGAGGAGCTCGACGTCGCCGCCCGCACCATCGCGGTCGCGGGCATCGGGTGTTACACGTCGTTCGCGGGCACTATGGACGTCGATCTCGTGCAGGCGTTGCACGGGCGTGCACCGTCGGTCGCGACGGGCGTGAAGCGCATGCTCCCCGACTCCCTCGTCTTCACCTTGCAGGGCGACGGCGACATGGTGAACGAGGGCCTGCAGGAGGTGCTCCATACCGCGGCGCGCGGCGAGAAGGTCACCTGCATCCTGTTGAACAACGGAGTGTTCGGTGAGACCGGCGGTCACATGACCGCCACGAGCGTGATCGGTCAGCGCACGAAGAACACTCTCGACGGTCGCGACGCGGAGTATCACGGCTACCCCATCCTGATCGGTGATCTCATCGCACAGCTGCAGGGTGCCTCATACGTCGCGCGGGGCTCGGTGCACAACGCGGGCTCGGTCGCGCGTACCCGCAAGATGTTCAAGCGCGCGTTCGAGTCGCAGCTGCGGGGCGAGGGCTTCACCTTCGTGGAGGTGCTCACCATGTGCCCGACCGGGTGGTTCGTCCCTACCGCCGACGGCCCCGACTACATGCAGGAGACCCTGGGCGAGGTGCACATCATGGGCGAGTTGAAGGTCGACGGCCGCGTCCGCACGACCGACGAACTCCACGCCGAGAACGTCGCCAAGCAGCGGGAAGTCGACGAACAGCTCGCGCGCGGGGGTATCGAGAAGTGACCACTTCGACCCATGAAGATCGAGAAGTGACCACTTCGACCCATGAGCATCGAGAAGTGAGGCCCTGACCATGGACTTCCGGTATCCGGCGGAGGCCGAGGCGTTCCGCAAGGAATTCCGCGCGTGGCTCGACGCGAACCTCGACCCCGAGCTCGCGGGCGACGGTCTGGGCGGCATGTCGCTCGAGTTCGGCGGCGAGCGTCTCGAACGCCTGCGCGCGTGGAACCGCACCCTTGCCGACGCGCGGTTCGCAGCCATCGCCTGGCCGGAGGAATGGGGCGGGCGCGGCGCGGGCGTGATGGAACAGGTCGTGTACGCCGAAGAGATGCACCGCGCGCACGCGCCCGGCACACTCAACCCGCTCGGACTCTCGAACATCGCCCCGGCCATCATCGAGCACGGGACCGACGAGCAGAAGGCCAACCTCCTCCCCCGCATGCTTCGCGGCGACGACATCTGGTGCCAGGGATTCTCCGAGCCCAACGCGGGCTCCGACCTCGCGTCGTTGCGCTGCTCCGCGGTGCTGGACGGCGACAGCTGGATCGTCAACGGCCAAAAGACGTGGAACACGCTCGGCAATCTCGCCAACTGGTGCGAGCTCCTCGTGCGCACCGACAACAGCGTCTCGAAGCACAAGGGCATCACGTGCCTTCTCGTCGACATGACGCGGCCCGGGGTCGAAGTACGTCCGCTCGAGACGATCACCGGCGAGAAGGAGTTCAACGAGATCTTCTTCACCGAGGTGCGCGTTCCCGTCGACGCCACGCTCGGCCCCGTCAACGAAGGTTGGCGCGTCGCGATGACCACGCTCGCCTACGAGCGGGGCACGGTGGCCAAGCTGCACCTCGGCACGCGTTCGAAGGTGAAGCGTCTCATCGACGAGGCCAGGCGCACACCGATGGGCGACGGCACGACCGCGAGCGACGACCCGGTGATCCGCCAACACGTTGCGCGGGTCTACATGGAAGGCGAGTTGCTGAAGCTCATCTCCGAGCGCGCGCTGTCGGCCGAGCTACACGGCCGGGCGATGGGGCCGGAAGGCAGCATCGCGAAGCTCCTGTGGAGCGAAGCCGAGCAGCACATCGCCGAGGTCGCGACCGAGGTGCTCGGCCCCGACGGACTCGACGGCTCCTGGGCGCGCGATCGTGTCTACAGCCGTGCGTTGACGATCGCGGGCGGCACGACGCAGGTCAACAAGAACATCGTCGCCCAGCGCATCCTCGGTCTCCCCCGCAACTGACGGACCGAACACCGCGCCCGCCCGGCGCGCCTCGGATCAGGTCGCGAGCGGACCGGAGCCGTTGCGGGTCGGCAGCGTCTCGCCCGCCGCGAGCGGGAAGTGACACGCGACGAACTGGCCCGGCGACACCTCGCGCACCTGGGGCTCCTC
>JAUZEI010000362.1 GCA_030839105.1 Actinomycetota bacterium | reverse complement strand
TTCGAGCTCAACCTCTGGGGCGACAGCGACGAGCTCCGCCAGGCGTTCGTCGACAAGCGCGACGCCGACCTCGACTGAGCGAGGTCGCGTGCAACAGGTTCGCCGGTTCTGGGGCTGGGGGGTCGAGGGTGAAGGCCCGACGGCCGCGCAGCAACGCAAGCTGGCCGAGACGTTGACGGCGCGCTTCGGCGGCGATCCGGCCGATCCGATCCCGCCGCCCACGATCAACGAGATCGATCTGCGCGCACCTCGGATCGTGCCGCCCGCCGCGCTCGCATCGGTGTGCACCGACGACCCCTTCGAACGGGCGGGTCACACCTACGGCAAGTCGTTCCGCGACGTGTGGCGCGCGCTGCACCGCGACTTCTCCTGCCCGCCCGACCTCGTCGCGATCCCGCGCTCCGAAGCCGACATCGTGGCGCTACTCGACTGGTGTTCGGACGAACGCATCGCCGCCGTGCCTTACGGCGGCGGATCTTCCGTTGTCGGCGGCGTGGAGTGCGACGTCGGCGACGAGTACCGCGGCGCGGTCAGCATCGACATGCGCGCGCTCGATCGTGTGCTCGAGATCGACCGCGTCTCCCGCGCGGCTCGCATCCAGGCGGGCGTGTACGGCCCCGCATTGGAAGATCAGCTCCGACCGCACGGACTGACCCTGCGTCACTATCCCCAGTCCTTCGAATTCTCGACGCTCGGCGGCTGGCTGGCGACTCGTTCCGGCGGCCACTACGCGACGTTGCACACCCACATCGACGACTTCGTCGAGTCGATCCGGGCGATCACGCCGCGCGGCGAGTGGGAGAGCCGGCGCCTGCCCGGATCGGGTGCGGGCCCATCGCCCGATCGGGCCCTGCTCGGCTCCGAGGGCATCCTCGGTGTGATCACCGAAGCGTGGATGCGGCTGCAGGACCGGCCGACGTTCCGCGCATCCGCGACCGCCCGTTTCCCCACCTTCGAGCACGCGGCCGAAGCGGCCCGTGCGATCTCCCAGAGCGGTCTGTACCCAGCCAATTGTCGCGTGCTCGACGCGGCCGAGGCCGGGCTCACCGGCGCGGACGACTCGGGAACCGCGCTCCTGCTCCTCGCGTTCGAGTCGGCCGATCATCCCCTCGGTCCGTGGATCACGCGCGCGGTCGAGTGCGCGCGCGACCACGGTGGTGAGGTCGCCGACGACCAGATCGCCGTACGCGGCGGAAGCAACACCGGCGCCGGAGAAGGCGCGCGGGATGGGGCGGCCGGCTCGTGGCGCAATGCGTTCATCCGCGCGCCCTACACACGCGACGCGCTCGTCGGGCTCGGTGCGATCTCGGAAACCTTCGAGACCGCGTGCACCTGGGACGCGTTCCCCGCGTTGCACGAAGGAATCACCAGCGCGGTCCTCGACACCGCCGAGGCGGCGGGCGCGTGGCCGGCCGTCGTCACGTGTCGCTTCACGCACGTCTATCCCGACGGTCCTGCGCCGTACTTCACCGTCCTCGCCCGGGGCACCGAGCCCGAGCAGCTCGCGCAATGGGAGGCCGTCAAAGCTGCGGCCGGCGCCGCGCTCACGAAGCACGGCGGGACGATCACCCACCATCACGCGGTCGGTCGCGACCACCGGCGTTGGTACGACCGCCAGCGTCCCGAACCGTTCGCGGCCGCGTTGCGCGCCGCGAAGGCGGCTGTCGATCCGGCCGGCATCCTCAATCCCGGTGTGATCGTCGATCCGGCCGATGTGATCGGCTTGCCCGGTCCGGCGCCGGGACCCGGGTCGGTCTGATGGCGTTTCGGGCCGTGATCTTCGACCTCGGCGGCGTCGTGTTCCCATCTCCGTTCGAGGCCTTCGACGCGTACGACCACGGCAACGACCTGAAGAAGGGCACGATGCGGTCGCTGATCCGCACGAGCAGCGAGACCGGTGCGTGGGCCGCGCTCGAACGCGGCGAGCTGTCCATGGACGAATTCGTGGCTGCCCTCGAAGCCGAGGCGCTCGCCGCCGGATTCCAGCTCGACGCCCGCCGGCTGATGGGTCTGATCGGGTCATCGCTCGGCCCGCGACCGGAGATGACACGCGCGATCGAGCGGATCCGCGCGAGCGGACTTCGCACCGGCGCGCTGACGAACAACTGGGCCGACGACGGGACGCGTTCCTCACCGAGCGGACTGCGTGAGACGGGCCTGTTCGACGTCATCGTCGAGTCGGCCGTCGAGGGGCTCCGGAAACCCGATCCGCGGATCTACACACTGGCGCTCGCGCGCCTCAACGTGCTCGCGTCCGAGACCGTGTACCTCGACGACCTCGGCATGAACCTGAAACCCGCGCGCGACATGGGCATCCGCACGATCAAGGTCGTCGACCCCGATGTCGCGCTCGCCGAGCTCGAGACGATCCTGGATCTCGTCCTGCGATGAAAACGAAGGAGCGCTGAGGTGGAATTGCTCTGGGTGCGACACGGAGAGCCGGAACGGATCCCGTCGGGCACCGGCGTCCCCGCCAATCCCGGCTTGACGGTGCGCGGTCGCGATCAGGCGGATCGCCTCGCGGCGTGGCTGGCTCCGGAAACAATCGACGTTGTGTTGTCGAGTCCACAACGGCGCGCGCTCGAAACTGCGGAACCGGTCGCGCGTGCGCAGGGACTCGAGGTGCAGATCGTCGACGGGCTGACGGAGTACGACGCGCGATCGGATTCGTACATCCCGATGGAGGAGATGCGGGCGAACAACGATCCGCAGCTCATCGCCATGTACGAAGGCCGGTGGGAAGAGTTCGGTGCCGAGTCGACCGAGACCTTCCGCGCCCGCGTCGCGAGCACACTCGAACAGATTATCGGGGCGCATCCGGGCCGCCGCGTCGTCGCCGTGTGTCACGGCGGGGTGATCAACGTGGCGTTCGCGCTCGCGCTCGGGCTCGACCGGCACCTCTGGTTCGAGCCTCACTACACCTCGTTGTCGCGCATGGTCGCGTCGCGTACGGGCGTGCGGTCGGTTGCCTCGCTGAACGAACGGGCGCACCTCGACGGGAAGAGGGAGTCGTCATGAACGTCGACATCGAACACGTCGGTCGCGTCACCGTCGTCACCATCAACCGGCCCGAGCGAAAAAATGCCGTCGACCGGGACACCGCCGCCGAGCTCGCCGATGCCTTCCGGGCCTTCGACGCCGACGACGAGCGCGACGTGGCCGTCCTGACCGGTGCAGGCGGAACGTTCTGCGCGGGCGCCGATCTGAAGGCGATCGGCGACAACGACGGTAACACCGTTCGCCCCGACGGCGACGGTCCGATGGGCCCGTCGCGGATGATGCTCTCGAAACCGGTCATCGCCGCGGTCGAGGGGTTCGCGGTCGCGGGTGGCCTCGAGCTCGCGCTCTGGTGCGACCTGCGCGTGGCGGCGCGCGACGCGGTGTTCGGTGTGTTCTGCCGACGCTGGGGCGTTCCCCTGATCGATGGCGGAACCGTGCGCCTCCCCCGCCTCATCGGCCACTCGAACGCGCTCGACCTCATCCTCACCGGGCGGGGCGTCAGCGGTGACGAGGCGCACCGGATGGGGCTCGCAAACCGACTGACCGAGCCGGGGGCGGCCCGGGCAAGCGCGATCGATCTCGCGACCGAGCTGAGTGCGGTGCCGCAGAAGTGCCTGCGCGAAGACCGCGCGTCGAGCTATGAGCAGTGGGGCCTCGGCCTCGACGACGCCATCGCAGTCGAGCTCGAGCACGGGCTGCGCGTGCTCCGGTCGGGGGAGTCCCTCCAGGGTGCATCACGGTTCGCGTCCGGGGCCGGACGCCACGGCGAGGCCGCCCCGCCGAGCCCATAGCTCGGCGCCGGAACCGGCCCGTAAACAACACCTGAATCGCGTTTTCGGAACCGCAGGGTCACGACCGGGCGAGGCGCTTGCGGTCGTAGAATCCCTGCGTGACTACTGAACGTACGGTTGGCGATCTCATGAGCCGGCCCGTCGTGACCGCGCAACCCGCGGAGACGGTCGCGCTCGCTGCGCAACGCATGCGCGAGCACAAAGTCGGTTCGGTCGTGGTGACCGACCACGACGATCGAGCGATCGGCATCTTGACCGAACGCGACATGATCCGGTTGGCCGCGGCGGGCTCCGACGCGTCGAGCGCCAAGGTCTCCGAGTGGATGACGGCCGACCCCGACACCATCGGTCCGGACATGGAAGCGCGCGCCGCATTCGCGAGCCTCGCGGAACGTGGGTACCGCCACATCCCGGTCGTCGACGACGGTGGCGGCAGCGCCGCGGCGCGCAAGCTCGTGGGCATCGTATCGATGCGCGATCTGATGCGCGTGGCCATGATCCAACCGGCCGACGCGCAAGCGCACGAGATGCCGAAGGGTCTCGAAGGCGTCGTGGTCGCGGACACGACGGTCGGCGACGTCCGTGGCCTCGAAGGCTTCTACCACTACCGCCAGTACAACGCCGTCGATCTCGCCAAGTCGCGACCGATCGAGGACGTCTGGCAGTTGATGTTCGAAGGTCGGCTGCCGACGACGCTCGCCGAGCGCGAGGCCTTCGCGGCCAAGATCCGACCGCGGCGCGCGATACCGCCCGCCGTCCTCGAGGTCTTGCCTGCGATCGCGAGTGCGGGTGACGTGTTCGTCCCGCTCGACGCGTTGCGGACAGCCGTCTCGCAGTACGGCGCGGCACTGGGGTTCCGGCCGTCGCACGACATCGACGGTGAGACGCTGGGCGACAACGCGATGTCGACCTGCGCGGTCGTCCCGACATTGATCTGCGCGCTGTGGCGGCTCCGGCGCGGACTCGAACCGGTTGCGCCGCGCGACGACCTCTCGTACGCGGCGAATTACCTCTACATGATGCAGGGTGCGGTCCCGACTCCGGAGCACGCCGCCGCGGTCGAGAAGTACCTCATCTCCACGGTCGATCACGGCTTCAATGCGTCGACGTTCACGGCGCGCGTCATCACATCGACGGGCGCCGATCTCGGCGCCGCGGTCGTGGGTGCGATCGGCGCGCTGTCGGGCCCTCTCCACGGCGGAGCGCCGAGTCGCGCACTGCAGATGCTCGACGAGATCGGTACGCCCGAGCGGGCCGAGCCGTGGTTGCGCGCCGCGGTGGAGCGCGGTGACCGGCTGATGGGTTTCGGCCACCGCGTGTACAAGACCGACGACCCACGTTCGCTGATGCTGCGGGAGGTCGCCGACTCGCTGGGCGGCGACAAGATGGAGCTCGCCCGTCACATCGAGGCGACCGCGGTCAAGGTGCTCGACGAGTTGAAGCCCGGTCGGCGGCTGTACACGAACGTGGAGTTCTACGCCGGCATCGTGATGGACCGGTGCGGCATCCCGCGCGAACTGTTCACCCCGACGTTCGCCGCGAGTCGCGTCATCGGGTGGTGCGCGCACATCCTCGAGCAGGCCGCCGACAACCGGCTGATCCGCCCGAGCGCCCAGTACGTCGGTCCGCCGCCGCCCGAGCCGGTTCCGCCGATCTCGGTCTGAGCGCGCCCAATCTCAGTCCGCGACGATCTCGCGCAGGATGTCCGGGAGGGACTCCGGAAACACGGTCTCGGTGGTAACCGCGAGCTCGGCCTGCGTCCACCACCGATGCCCGAGCACCGACCGGCGCTCCACCTCACTCCAACCCGCATCGTCGATCGGGAAACGCGGGGCACGCACGCAGAAGAAGTCCTCCTCTTGGCGGTAGTGGACGCCTTCGAAGTCGAAGCTCGTCACTCGGTGGAACACGACTTTCCCGAGATCGGCTACCGCGAGACCGGTCTCCTCGAACAGCTCCCGGCGCGCGCCGTCCGCGCTCGTCTCGCCCTCGTCGAGACCGCCGCCGGGCGTGAACCACCAGGTTCCGCGATCGAGGCGCGCCGGATCGCAGCCCTGCAACAGCAACAGCGCGCCGTCGTCGTCGACCACCAACACGCGCGCCGCGACGCGATCCTGCTCGGTGCGCGGGCCATCCGGCTTCGTGGCCTCGCCGAAGGGAAACGTTGCGACCGTGCGCCATCCGTCCGACTCGATGATCGCAAGGTCGGCGATGGTGACGTCGGCATCGACGGTCCAGCCCGCGATCTCGGTCCACGCGTCGCGTGCCGCGTTTGCGGAGACCCAGCGCGGGTGAACGAGCGTCACGTGCGGTACGAACTCGACTCCCGGCGCCTCGACGACACCGAGTAATCGACGGACTGCCTCGATGACGCCGGCGCGGTCGT
>JAUZEI010000348.1 GCA_030839105.1 Actinomycetota bacterium | reverse complement strand
GCCGACTTACGTGCCGTCGACGTCCGGGACGTGACGCTGCGCGCCGCTGCGCCGGCAGCGGTGCTCGTGCGCTTCGCCGTGCGTGTCGAGCGACCGACCTGGCGCGTGGTCTTCTTCGCGGTCTTCTTCACGGCCTTGCGCGCTCGGGTCGCCGCGGTGCTCCGCGACGCCTGCTTCACCGCCTTCTTGGCGGTGCGCTTCGCGGTGCGCTTCGCGGTGCGCTTCACGGTGGTCTTCGCGGGCTGTTTGGTTGTTCGTTTTGCAGTTGCCATCGCCGTGCGATACCCGGGTCGCAGCAATACAAACCTGCGCGTTGCACCAAGGCTCTCATGCGCCCGTCGGTCTCGCCTCTACTTGTGCAACGAACGTCCCGCGAGGCGCGGCCCCCGTGCGAATCGGAACGGGTTGTCGGCCCAGGGCGTGCCGGTCGCGATCTCCGCGAGCCGGCGTCCGAGAAGCGGGAGGAACTTGAACCCGTGACCGCCCAGGCCGACTCCCACCGTGACCCGTCCTCGCCGATCGACGACGAAATCCTCGTCGGGCCCGGACGCGTAGAGACATGTGTTGTGGTCCACGGGGTTCGGTTCGACACCGGGCACGTTGTCCCGAACCCACGCGAGGAGCCGTTGCCAGGTACGCGGTTCGAGGTCGGCGCTGTACGTGTCGGCATCGACGACGGGTCCGGTGTAGTGCTCGCCGACCTTGAGCAATCCGGTCGGCGTGGGCAGACCGTAGTAGCTCGTCTCCCGCCGGTCGATGAACGTCGGAAACGTCGCGTCGCGCTTCGGACGGAAGAACGCCACCTGCTCCCGGGTGACGCTGATCGGCGGGAGCGGGGCGAGACCGGCGAGCGTGCTCGCCGCCCAAGCGCCGGTCGTCACGACGACCGCGTCGCCGCGGTACGTGGCGCGGTCGGTCGTCACGTCGACGCCCGCCGCTTGTTCTTCGATCCGGGTCACCGTTTCGGAACGGTGGATCACCGCGCCGTTCGCCACCGCCGACCGCTCGAACGTGTCGAGCGCGGCATGCGCGTCGACGCAGCCGGCGTCACGCTGCAGGAGCGCGCGGCCTTCGAATCGCAATCCGGGAAATGTTCGGCGCGCCTCGTCGGGGTTCAACCAGTCGTAGGGCACCCCGGCCGACTCACAGCCGCGCGCCACCTGTTCGAGCTCGTCGGCAAAGCCGGTGTCGACACCGCCGACCGTGCGCACGAGCGGCGCGTCGATCGCGGCATCGAGCTCGTGCCACATGCGCAGTGATTCCTGCGCCAGCGCGACGTAGACCGGGTCACCGTACGCGAGGCGGACGATGCGCTCCCGTCCGTGCGAGGACCCGCGCACATGGTGCGCCTCGAAGCGGTCGATCGCAAGCACCCGGAAGCCGCTGCGCGCGAGCCACCACGTCGTCGCTGCTCCCGCTCCGCCGCACCCGACGACCACCACGTCGTAGGAATCGGTCACGGCGAAGGAGCTGCGTCGGCGTTCATGACGCAATCCTCTCATCGCCGAAATCTGCCCTCAGGATCACCCCGAAATTGGAAGACGCCCCGGCTACATGTCTGCCGGGGCGTCGTTCCGTTCAAGGGTCGGTCGCGTCGTCGGGCGCGCTCGGAGCCGTCAGTTTGGCCGCAGCCATATCGGTCGGAGGCTCGTGCGTGTCAACCGGTCGAGACCGACCCGGTGACGGCGAGGTGGACTGTCCTCTTCCATGCGCATCTCCTCTTCGGAGCGGCTACCCATCCCCAACATACCTCCGGTGTCAAAGCTGTCCAAGGTGTTGCACCGATGTCGGGCGCCGAGCGCGCTCGCCCCGCCAAACCGTCCCGATGCCCGGCCCGTCGGGCACTCTGTGCGGATGAGTGAACCGGATTCGGTGGCTGCGATCGAACCCGTAACCGAGCGCGAGGTCGGGCGATTCGACGAGGCGGCGGACGTCGTCGTCGTGGGCCTCGGATGCGCGGGCGCCGCCGCCGCGATCAGCGCGTCCGGGCACGGGCTCGACGTGCTGGCCGTCGAGCGCCGGGGAGCGGCGGGCGGAACGAGTGCGATGTCGGGTGGCCTCATCTATCTGGGTGGCGGCACGCCGGTGCAACAAGAATGCGGCTTCGACGACGACGCCGACACGATGTACGCGTTCCTGATCGCGGCGACGGCAGCTCATGGCGCGGCGGTCGCTTCGGATCGGCTCGACCTCGCCAAGTTGCGCATGTACTGCGACGAGTCGGTCGCGCACTTCCACTGGTTGGTCCAACACGGAGTTCCATTCCGCTCCGCGTTCTGCGAAGAGCCGAATCGTGAGTCGGCGGACGACAGCGGCCTGGTGTTCTCCGGCGGCGAGGACAGCCGCCCGTTCTGCGATCTCGCGCGGCCGGTGCCGCGCGGTCACAAGCCGCAGTTCACCGACAGCGCGGGCAACTTCTTGATGCAGTGTCTCACCGGCGCGGTGGTCAAGTCCGCGACCCGTGTGATGGTCGACGCCCGGGTCGACCGCCTCGTCGTCGACGGCGACGGCGCGGTTGTCGGCGTCGCCGTCCACGCCGACAATTCGACGCGTTACATCCGGGCGCGGCGCGGAGTCGTGCTGGCGGCGGGAGGCTTCGCGTACAACGAGTCGATGCTGGCCGCGTACTGCCCCGAGGCAATGCGTCCCGATCCGG